>NZ_JBYTEM010000002.1:0-236641 GCF_058789735.1 Rhodanobacter sp. FW106-PBR-R2A-1-15
TAGATAATGCTGATCACGATGCCGGCGTGCTGATCACGGGCTATTGGTTCGGGTGATCAACTTCATCGGTGTCCCCAATCAAGCTTGTAGTCGTGTTCATCGTCACAGCCGGGAGTGGACTACCAGCCACGGTAGATCGGTGCGCTCACCGCCGAACATCGGAACGGTTGCGTCGGTGGCTATGGTTTCGGCCGCCAAGAAAGGGAAAGCCCGCCGGATGGCGGGCTTTCGGTCGAGAGTGGAAAACAGGGCGATCAGCTGCACCCGCCGCAGGAACACCAGTTCTGCGGCGTGATCGGATCGCACGGGTTGGTGGGCTCGCCTTCGGCCCCGACCGCGTGGGCGCCGAACCCGAACCCGCTGAACGCGTGCCCGATGACCGGACGGACGCTGATCGGCTGGGCGAGGTAACTGGCCGTCGGTGCGATCATGCCGCTGGTGGAGATCGGCGTGGCGATGGTCGGCAGGGCCACCGCGGCACCGAGCGTAAGGGCAATGGCGAGGACGGCAGTGCGCAGGACGTTCTTCATGGCTTACTCCGTTGGCTGTCGCGAACGTGCGACGCAGCCAGTGAACCCCGGCACCGAGCCGTCGGAAGTTGCGCCACCTTCTGCCGCCGCTTTCGGTGACGGCCGAGTGCTGGGCCGCGCTGCCGTGTCCGGACTCGACTGAACTGCACCTAGCAGGCACAACGCCAGCGCTCGAAGAAAGACGCCCGCGTCGCTGTCGTCATCTGGCATGAGGTCGAACTCCACGCCACCCGGCCCGGTCAGATGGATCGCGTCAGGGTTGCTGACCCAGCGGGAGGCAGACCACCCCGCCGGCCAGCCGAACGATGCGCCGGTCAAGCGCGCACCGGCCACACCAGCGCCTTCAGGCACTCGTGCTCCACGCCCTTCAGCTTGGCCATGGCGAACGTGTCGACCTCTTCGATATACGCGTCCTCTTCCCACAGGCCGGTGGCCACGTTGATGGCGAACTCCTTCTCGAAGGAGACAGCCCAACGAATGCACGCCGCGGACACTTCGCGACTGTCTTCCGGCACCCACTCGAAGTAGCCGGCCCACGACGCCAGGTTCGCGACCGTCTCCAGTAGCCTCGTATTGGAGACGGCGCTCTCGGCATCGGCCGCTTGAGCTGCGATGGTGCTGTTCGTGGCGTAGGACATCGGGCGGCTCCGGTTCGGGAGCCTCATCATTACCCGGTGGCAGCGGAGTCGAAGATCTGCCCAAAACTCTGCACGGGCCGGCCGTGGTGCGACCGAGCCGGGATGCTCACGAGGCGCCGAGCTCGCGCAGCGTCTTCTCGGGCCACATGGCGCAGGCTGCCCCGAACACCATGTTCTCGATGGGCATGTCGCCTACCTCCGGTCGGGCGCTCTCCATCCCCCGCAACGTCCTGACAATGTTCGCGACCGTCTCCGCTGGCTCCGGGTCGCCGGGCGGCACGCACAGAGTTTGCCCCCCCATCGCCCGCGACTGCATCATGGCGAAGTAGGCCCCAAGAACGAAGATCACCTGATTGTCCTGACTGGTTGCCAGAAACTGGTTCAGCGTCACGCCGGATCTGATCTTCCGGGAGAGCTCTGCCTTGTCAGCGGCCTGCGCCGTCGCGACCACGACCAAGCTGATGACCAGTCCCACAATCCACTTCTTCATTTGCCGCTCCATTTTTCAGTGAGTACCTTCGTGTTTGCAGGGTGTTCATGGCAGGGGGCGTGGACACTGCACGAACCGAAAGCCCTGCTTGTGCAGCAGCGCTGCATAACTGTCGTCTTGGGACACGACCACCATCGGTCCGTGGAACACCGTCCCGTAGTGACGTAGCTGCCGGATCAGATCGCCACGCGATGGAAGTACCGACTTGGCCTCAATCAGCACGCCAAAGTGGCCCCCGATGCGCGGCCAGCTCACGCCGATCGCCAATGGGCCGGCACGGCGATGCTCCGCGATGTCCTGCTCCTGGACGTAGATCCTCGGGTAGGTCGCGCTGATGATGAGGTCTGCGAAGCAGACGCTGCGCTGGTAATGGCTCGGGCGATGCCTGTCATCGCGAAGTGGGCTCTCCCACACGCTTCCCTTGACGCGCGGGTCCTCCCTGGGCGTCGCTCGCATGAACGCTTCGACCTGCTCCATCGCGGCGGCCCGCGCGGCGGCCTCGATTCCCCACTCGATGTCGTCTGGGATCCACCCCCTGCCATAAAGCTCGGGAAACGCCCGGCTCATCACCAAGTCGGCATTGTCGTCGACCCACACCATGACGTCATCGTGTCCGGCGGTGGTGACCTCCTGATCCCAGAAGCCCTGCTGCTGCACTTTGTCCCGTGACTTCGCCATCGTGTCCTCCTGGCATCAGTTCGCCGTGGCGGAATGAGCCCGCCATCCTACATGGCGGGCCGATCGCTGAGGTCCGCGCGGGTCGCGGTGCATCAGCCGATCGGGAGGCCGCGGCCTATTGCGGGTGGTCGGAGGTTCCCATCACGTACACGTGTCCAGGCAGGTCAGTCGACATACCATCCCCTGCCCCGACGAGCACGGGCTTGATCCAGGTGCGGCGTCGAAGCGACATCCGCTCCCCGTATGCTTGTTGCCGCCAATGGCCGCGGCGCCAGTGCACCTTTCGATTGGTTCCGGTCGCCGTTGTCGTGGATGGACTTTCGACTTCAGCGCCCACGAGGTGGACGACGGCGTACCCCTCGGCCGACAGCGCGGATCGCTGCTTTATGCGCTGGCGCGGGTTGGACGCGGCCCACTTGGCGACCAGCGTCGGCGGCGTATCACGTCCCGGCCCTGCCGGTGGAAGGTGGTCACGCAGGCTCTCCAGGTAGAAGAGGGCATTGACGACCAGGCTGGCGGCCTGGCGTAACGTGTCAGCGGCCTCCAGGTCCGCTTCGCGCACGTAGCTCATCATCGCTTGATAGGCGTCGGTCGCCCCGTGCGCGGCTTGGTGGGCTGCGTGCCGCCTGGCCAGTGCCGCCTCGATCGCTTGGTCGACCGGCAGAATGCGCTCCTCGGGTCGCAGATCGAAGAAGAGGCCCGGGTACATCACGCCGGTCCCGTCTTCATGGACCGTCGAGAAGCCCATCTTGATCCGCTCGCCACCGTCAGTTCCCCAGGGCGTCAGGGCGACGAATACGCCGTCCATGTACTCGTACGTTCCCTCCTGCGAGTCGAACTCCTGTCGGACGTCCAACAGCTTGCCGAAGTGGATGTAGATGCACGGATAGGGGAAATGGATGTCCTCGAGAGTGCACTCGCCTGTGTCGGTGTGGCGAAGCAACTCGGTCAGGGCCTCGTGCAGGTCGAATATCTGGCGGCCGCATAACTCGTACTGGCCGACGAGGGGCACCCAATCACTGTAGCTGAACTGCTTCGCGAAGATGGGTCCGATGGCATCCGGTGGGATCTCACCGCTTCGATAGCCCTGCATCACCAGCTCGACCTGCGGGGTGATGAGGTCGCGCTCAATGATGTGGTGGAGGGAGGCGCTGATCCGCCCGTCGGCCACAAGCTGTCCGGACTGGGCCACCGCCCGCGCGAACTGGAAGTACGACTGGCGTCGCAGGCGGATCGGCGCGTAGGGGGACGACTCATCTTCCACGGGGCAGATCTCCGCTGAGGGGATGCGTTCCAGAAGCTACCCGTCCTCGGACTGGCGCGCCAGCCTCTGGAGGTTATGGCCCAGTCTCCGGCGTCGTCAGGGGACAGCCTGAGTCGGGCGACGTACCTCAAGAAGAGCGGCACGCACACGCTCCAGTTCCTCCCGGCTGTGAGGCGTACCGCCGGCGTTCAAATCCAAATAATGCTGGAGAAGGTCGGCGCGCCACTGGAAGGTGTAGACCATCACCCGGAAGCGGAACTGCGAGGAGGCACCCGCCACGCGGAAAGGCGACCCCTTGAGCTGATCGACGTGCAATCCAAATGGCCGAACCGCGCCGGCGATGAAGCGCCGCACCGCGGTCAAGCGCTGCAAGCCGTCCATGCACTGCACGGTCGGGTCGAGGTCACCCACCGGATCGCTCTCCCACGCCGGCGCATTAAAGCGGATCGCGAATCCGGCCTGGTCGATGACACCACGCAGTGCGTTCTCGATGAACGCCTGTTGTTGGGATTCGGTCCAGACGTGCCCGCGCTGAAAGTCCGGGTTCAGCTCCACCGCCGCTCCGGAACCCTCCGCCAGCCACACGAGCATGCGTTCCACCAACGACCACGAGTAGTCCACCGCGTAAGAGGCAACGGACAAGGGGCGAATGCGCGCAACGAGTTCGTCCGGGGAGATCGGCGCCTGCGAGCTGCTCATCGCTTGTCGTCCGTCGACTCACCCATGACTCGGGGGCACGACCCGTGGACCAGCGCGACACGGCCGGGAAACTGCTCCGCCAACGCGGCGAAGGCGGCCAGCTGATGCTCGATCGGGCCGTCGCAGGACGGCCACCCGGCCGCATTCAGCCGATCATGATTGGCCACGAACTGACAGTCGCAGATGGGCGTGCCGTCGATGGTGAAATGGGCAACGTTCTTGGCCATGGGTTCTCCTGGCGGTGACGGGTGGCGAAGGCCATCATGTCGCTTCGTTGCCGGGGTGGAAGATCGGGCCAGAAGGGATAGAGGTGACCTCAGAGGCACACCGTATGCCTGGCTTCGTTGGCCGCGAGCTGATCGTCGAGACTGATGCCGGCGACGATCTGCAGCACGTCAGCCCACAACGCACGCGCCTGCACGCCATGCACCCCGTACTCCTCGGCGAGCATGTCCTTAATCTCGGACGCCTGGGCGTTGGACAGGACCATCGGCACCGCGACGCGACCGTCTGGGGGCGTCTGTGCGGCGCTCGCTTCCCGGATGATGCTCGACGAGTTGCGTTCGCTGGGCGGCGTCTCGTCGATGGTGCTAAGCGCAACGTTGTGTTTCATTGCAATCATCCTGGGCGGTCATTGGCGGAGCACGATGATCGTGCCGCGACGTCGGCGACGCGAAAGGTCGGGCAACATTTCACGCAGTCGCGACCACGCGCACAGCCAGTGCCGCGTCCCGTGCAGTCACGATCATGTCTCGCGTCCCTGGCGAGTTCCCGTGCCAAGCGCCTGGCACATCCGAACCTACAGGATGACGCGTATCCCGCGTTCCACCATCGGTGCGCTGCT
Source organism: Rhodanobacter sp. FW106-PBR-R2A-1-15 (assembly GCF_058789735.1). Lineage (NCBI taxonomy): Bacteria > Pseudomonadati > Pseudomonadota > Gammaproteobacteria > Lysobacterales > Rhodanobacteraceae > Rhodanobacter > Rhodanobacter sp. FW106-PBR-R2A-1-15. Next base: position 5,144 of record NZ_JBYTEM010000002.1, read on the forward strand.
GGCCACCCAGGTGCGGCGCATGCGCTGGCGGGTCCGCCCCCAGGCAGCCGGCGAGGCCACGGCTGCGAGCGCGCGCAGTGCATGACGCCAGCTGCAATGCGAAACGGGGAGCGGCTCGAGCTCGCGCAGCCAGAGGAGCAGGACCCTCGTGGCTCGGTCGATCTCCCGAGGGGTCAGCGGATGCCAGCGAACCCCTTGCAGGTGCCTGGTCGCATGTCGCACCAGGTGCTCCATGACCGCCGGCGTGACGTCCGGTGACGCCACGCGTATGGTCCGCACACCGCAGGCCTGCAGTCGGTCACGGTGGCCGGCGATCGCGTTGAAGGCCAGGGCGACGTTGCTCACCCGTTCCGGCAGGCGCTGCCGGAAAAGCGTCAGGCAGCCGTCGGTTCGGCGGACGTGCAGACTTATTTCCGTGGCGGACTCGCGCAGGAAGGTGACGGCGTACGTCGCGTTGATCCGGGCGCGGTGATGCCCCGCGGGGGATTCGACGGGAACGACCAGCCAGTGGAAAAGCGGCACGACCATCGCGACGAACATGACCTGCATGACGATGTCCAGTGTGAGACGCTCCGCCGAGCCAGGCACGTTCCCGCCCGTGCCTCTCACCAGGATCGCCACGCACGTGAGCGCCCCTGTCGCGATCGCCAGCAGGCAAAGCCTCGTCGGTATCCAGCGCAGCCAACCATAAGCTCGCCACCGCGACGGCGCGCTGTGGCGGGTACGTGTCACGAATACCCAGCGGGCGAGGTACAACATCAGCGCGGCGTCCACGCCGAGCATGAGGGGGCGAAGCATGTCCTGTGTTTCCTTCTCGGTCCCTTCTGAGATCGGCACCGACTACCGTCGGCTTGAACGGTGCCGGTCGCGCGGTCAGGCTGCCAGCGGTAGCCCGCTGGCTAACGCCATCATGAGCTCGCGAATTTTTACGCTGGGCCAGCCCGGCCGCCCGTCGTAGAGGCACTCGAAAATGCACTCCTCCCCGATACCTGCCGCCAGCGCGTCGCGGATCGCACAGGCCTGGCCGACCAGCTCGTCGCGCCGGGCGTCATCGGGGACGTTGCCCAGTGGCAGGTGTGTCGCATCGGCCAGCAGCCGTTGCAGCGGGTTGTCATAGATCATTGCGCGCTCCTTCCTTTCCTTCGCGTGAACTAGGCCGCGACCGACTGCTCGTAAGCGGCCACCTGCCGGCACACTGCGGCCGCAACGTCTCGTTTACGCCGCCACGTATCTTCGGCTGATGGATCAAACCCCAGCCGCTTCGTGTCGCGATCCGACAAGGCGAACATGTAGCGCACCCGCCCGTCCAGGCGCGAACAGCTCACGAACCAGCTGTCGAACCTGTCGAACCGGATGTAGGCGAAGGGTTCCCCGTCGAGCCCATACAGGCGCACGCCGCAGCGGTCGCGTTTGTAGCAGCCGGCCACAACCTGGCCGGTCGTGCGGGCGTGACGCAGTGCCTCGGCGCTGGTGACGTAGATCTGTCCGTTGATGGTCAGCGACAGCGCGACGGGAGCGGCGGTGGACACAGGGGAGATTCTCGATGGCGAGGGCATCGAAAGAATCCCCCCTCGGCGACTGGAGCAAAGACCGCCCAGGTTCTGCCGGCCCCCGGCTCAGCCAACCGTGCTGTGCCGCATTGGTGCTATAGGTGGCCGGCGCCACGCCATCGCACGCACCGCTGGCCAGATTGCTCCGCTCGCGTCTTGATGGGGCGGGCTAGATGTCCCGGGCCGCGGCGTCGGCGATGCGAAAGGTCGGCCCCCATTTCACGAGGTTGCGACCACGCGCACGGCCAGTGCCGCGTCGCGTGCGGTCTCGATCATGTCTCGTGTCCCTGGCGAGGTCCCGTCCCAGAACGCGACCAGGTGCGATGCGGCCCACGCCATGTCCCGGTTGCGGAGCATCCCTGCCGGTCGACCGTGGCGATCCCAGGCGGCCGGGAAGCGATGCACCGGCCATTGGTGCGCCTTGGCGTAGCGCTCTCCCATGCGGTCGGCACCGCGCGCCGTGCCGCTGACGACGTGCACGCCATCGCGCAGGCCACCCAGAAGGAGGTCGAGCTTGGATACCAGCAGGGCATAGTCGCGAAAGTCTCGAGAGCCGGCGATGATGACGCGCGCCAGGCGTGTCCTCCCCAGCAGTCGGTCCCAGACAAACGGAAGCCGGCAGTTGGTCGGCGCATCGGCGAACGCCGGCGCGATCTGCTCGTCTTGGAATCCAGCCAGGCCGCAGCCCACACGCGTCACCTTGAAGGTTGTGTCCGCTCGCGACGACGCGACATCCTTGAACCGCTCGATGGCCGCGAGCACCTGCGCCAGCGGCAGCGACTGCAGCGCCGCATCCTTGGTCGGCAGGGCGTAGGCCCGGCCGGTCAAACCCTCGCCGACACCGGGTACCGCCCCATGCCAACGCCGCGCGTCGGCCGCCGCACCGCGCCCGTGTCGTCCGGCGAGGTTGGAGCCAAACACCATGACCACGCCGGGATGGTCACCCGTCTCGCGACGTGCGGCAGTGTTCATGTCGCCGGCAGAGCCTTGCGAATGGGCGTCTTCTGCATCGCGTTCATCCGAGCCAGCATCTGCGCCAGCTCCGCCTCCCGCTCCGGGGTCAGCTCCGGGAGCTGGCTCGGCGGCGCCTCGCTGGCGAAGAGCCCATTGACCTGCACGAAGGCCTTGAACGTCACCTCCAGCTCCCTCTCCCATGCCGTTCGGATCACGGCAAAGGCGAAGGTGGCCTGGGCGTACTGCGAGCGCGTGAGCATGAAGGCCACATGCTTGCGTGACCTGCCACGCCGGTACTGCCGCACGTCCGACGTGTTGGCCACCATGGCGACCACCTGGCGCAGCAGCCTGGCGTCGAGTGACCCGGTCACCTCGAACTTGCACAACCCCACGGATCCGCCGTCATCGGCGGTGATGTCGTCCATCGACAGGCCGTGATGGCGCAGAAGCTTGTCCAGGTGTGTCCTGGCGTTCTCGCGCTCGCCCGCCTCTCCGCGTTCGGCCAGCGCGAGGATCTTGCGCAGCCGCCGCACGACGCCTTCGGTCGATGGGTCAAGCATCGGGACGATCACTGGGCAACGGGCCCAGCTCCACGGCGTCAGCGCGCGTCTCTGGCACGATGCGCACCGCTCCCATGTCGGCGAGCGTCACGGTCTTCGCTGGGCGAGCACGGGCGTCCCATTCGGCGACGAACGCGGGGCACTCTGTGCAAACGCCCTCGCCCGCCGAGCGATCGAGCCGCAGCCAACCGCATGGCTCACCCGTCAGCTCGTTGACGCACGCGCTGACGTCCGTGCAGCCACACCCCACACAGGTCGCGATCGCATGCCGTAGGCACGGGACGATGTGGCTTTCGGGTTCCGGATAGGACACAGCAACCTCCTCAGCGTGCTGACGGGCACTCGGTCCATGCGACCGACGTGGCTGTTGACGGTACTGGCGTATCGCCTCGTGGCGACGCCAAAACGCACGGGTTGCTGCTGGGTCTTTCATGGGCCGCCGCAGGCCGTCGGTGCGCTCGAAGCGGTCACGCCGCCACGTGGTGCGCCGTTCGCTGGAACTCCTTCTCGGCCATCTTGCCGGCGTAGTAGCCGCGGTCGACGGGGACGTAATGCACGGCCCTGCCGCGCCCAGCCTTCGCGATCGCGCGCACGCACACCTTTTCGCTCCAGTCGCCGTGATCGAGGACGTAGGTCTCCCCGATGGCGATCGCGTCCTCGCCGCTCGCCGCGGCCTGCGCAGCGTTGCTCATGCCACTGCCCCGGCGATCAGCTCGGTTGCCAACGCTTCGGCCTCGGCGTCGGAGAGATCGCCGTCCGCGATCATGCGTTCGGCGAGCATCTCGCCGAACGGTTCGGCGACCTCGTAATAGAACATGCCGCCGAACTCCCTGCCTGCGGCCAGCCGGTCCATCATTGGGGCATGGCGAATCAGGGTTTCCATGAACTCAACCTCGGCGCGATCGACCAACCGTCCGGGGCTCCCTTGGGGAACGGTCAATGCAGCGGCGGCGCCCATCGCGATGTACGCAAGGGTCAGCGGGTCCGTGGTGGTGGTGGTGGTGGGCGAAGCGGTCATGTCGGCTACTCATGTCGGCGGGTTGACCACCATCTTGAGGGCCAGAGCCACGCGCAAAACATCAGGACGTTTCGGCAGCGCTAGCCGACGAGCCGGCGCGCCCGGCCCAACGCCACGGCCCTTGCCTCCTCGCTACGCAGTACGGCGGCCGGGAGTTCGGCGCGCCCTATTACGCGGATGCGTGCGATCTCAGCGAGACAACCGGCGATGCCGCGCCCGGAGACGTGGGTCGCCTCTTCGCGCAGGCACCACCGGAAGCGCACGCCGTCGCGCTGGTACGCCGCGTCGTAGAGCAGCTCGTCGAGGAAGTCGTCCCACTCTGGCCCGGGCTTGGGCGGGTCGGCCGGGCGAAGCCACCCCGTGCACCGGTACTTGGCGCCGTTGTAGGTGAACACGGTGCCGACGGCCGGCGCGAGGCGTTTCCCACGCCCGGCGATGCGTTCAGGCGGGAGGCGCGCCTCCTGCCAATGCGCGTCCGTGGTGGACGGATCAGCGCGCGTCACGCCGTCGCCGGAGTTGTTGGTCATGGTTGGTCCGTGGTCGTGGAAGGCCACCATCGTCAGCCGCTGCGCGCCGCGTCGAAGTTGGCGCCGCTTCTTCGTACCAATAGTCCTGGGCAACCGCGCCACCGCCTCGCGCTACACCCTTCGGCTGCCTATTACATGCCCGACTTCGGCCGGCCGGGCCGCGCCTACCTGAGGGCGAGCAAAGCGCCTTCATGGATGGCGAAGGTCGCCTGGGTCTTCCCGCCGCCGACCAGCGACCACACCTCGGCACCGGGCTTGCCCGGGACCCGCGCGTTGACGCACAACACGCCGGTGTAACTGGTGCGCTGGGTGCTGAACGTGGCCAGCGCGGTGTTCCCGTCTTGGATTGGCCCATCCACAGTGAAGGCGCGGCCCTTGATGGTCAGGTCCGTGCCGTTGGTGGCGATGTAGGCGGCGAGCTGAGTCATTCGCTACTTCTCCATAGTGGTGCTAGTGGCGCGCGGCTACTCGCGCTTCAGGTTCACGTACCCGGTCAGGGTGTACGTATCCACCCACGACGCATCGCATTCGTTGCAGTAGACCTCCTGCGTTGCGCGGCCGCTCTCGACTTCGACTCCATCGCCGGTGATGTCGGTGCTTCCGCAGCAGGGGCAGTGTGCGCCGCGGTCGGTGGCGTAGTCGGTTGGGGTCTTGGGGGTCTGTTCTTCCATTTCATCTCCTTGGGTCAGCTTGAGGGGGGCACGCTGCGCACGGCCAGGTCGCTATGGCGGCTGGCGTCCTAGTCGCAGCGCCAGCGCCCCGCAGGGATGAACTCGTCCGCGATACCCATGGCTTCGTATCGACGGTACCGAGCCAGCTCAAGGATCTCCACGCCGCCGACGCGGGTGGACCGCGGCGACGCGGGCAGTGCAGGCGGCAGCACGCGCTTGGGGAGCGGTGGGACGCTGTGCATGCGTGCCAGCGCGGCACTTCGAATACCTGGCGCCGCCACATACCCCAGTGCGAGGGCGGAGATCACTGTTGCAATGCTGAGGACGTCCATGGGATGGCTCGGTTGGCCTGTATGCCCTCATTTTGTCCGAGCGGCTCCGACTTCGAAGATCGCGCACCTATCTGAAGCCGATGCCGTCGGTGGCGCCCCCTTCCCGGCCGGCGAGCTGCACGCTGTTCACTTGAGCTGTGCTAGTGTCTCATTTGAGCCATACCGGAACGCAAGCAATGACCGAAGCCAACCGCCGCCCTCCGAAGTACCGCAAGACCCCTGCGACCGGACAGTTTGTCGCTACGCCTGTCGCGGTCGGACGCCACGCTGAAAAGGTACATGGGGTCAAGGAACTCCGGCTGCTCGGCGCTGCGGGTACCTTCCGCAAGTCACCTGCATCGGGTCTGCACTACCGGGCAATTTTCGAGTCCTCACTCGACGAGCGCGTCTGCATCGCCAAGGCTGGCCTGATGCCGCTGACCGTCAAGACCCTTTCCAGCGACATGAAAATGGACCAGAACAAAGTGGCCCTCATCCTCGGTGTGCCACGGGCAACGCTCAACAGGAAGCTGAAGGCTCGCCAGCGCCTCGATGTCCCTGTGAGCGAACGGGTGCTCGGCCTGGTGCGTCTGGTGGGTCAAGTCAAGAAGATGGTGGAGGAGAGCGGCAACCCCGAAGGCTTTGACGCCCCCACGTGGGTGGGCGAGTGGCTCGAACGGCCCCTCCCCGCGCTCGGAGGCCGAAAGCCTGGCGAGTTCATGGACACGGCATCCGGACAGGAGCTGGTGTCCAACCTGCTCGCCCAGACGCAGGCCGGCGTCTACGCATGAGCGTGCCTCTATGGCGCATCGGTTCGGACACTCCCGACTACACCGCAGATGACATCAGCGGCGCGGGGGCCAAGAAGACAGGAGGTCGGTGGAATCGCCCTGGGACACCTGTCGTGTACGCCTCGCCAAGCATCGCCCTGGCTTGCCTGGAGACGATCGTTCACCTGGGTGCCTCCAGCCTCCCCTTGAACCGCTTTCTCGTCCGCCTCGATGTGCCCGATGCCGTCTGGAAGAAGCGCATAACGCTCGACCCGCCGGTCGGGTGGGAGGCCGAGCCCGCCGGTGCGGTGTCGCTCACCGCTGGCGACCAATGGTTGTCGAGCATGGACTCGGCCCTGCTCCTGGTGCCGTCGGTCATCATTCCGGAAGAGTTCAACGTGCTGGTGAATCCGCTGCATGCCGGAGCCCGGAGGATCGTGGTGACCAAGCTGCGGCAGTTCCGCTACGACACGCGCCTCATGGGCAAGTAGTCGGAATCGCTCCCCGAGGCGGCGGTATCGCCCTCGCCACCACCTGTCCGCTGGCGACTACAGATGCACCGGAAGGCGGCCGGCATGACCGACGGCGAACACAGGCCGCCTCCTGCGCCGTGATGGCCACGTTCCCCTGCAGCATGTGAGTGTATCCGCGTGCATGCTGCAGTTCCTGCCAGGAGGCCATCGGCGCCGTCAATGGCTGCACCCGGCCGGCCGCGCCGTTGGGCGGCATGACCTCCCCGTCGAAGCGAACCACGACCTGGCCCGCCTCCCGGGTCACACGCAAGACCGAGTCGGCAGATGTTCGTCTCTCGATCAACACCACCGCGTCCGTGCTCGCCACCGACTTCTGTCGACTGCTGTTCATCTGTTGCCCTGCTGTTGTTGTGCCCGGGTGGTCCGTGGGTGTCAGGCGGCGCGCGGCCACCGCTCGACGGCGGCGGGCATCTCGAACCCTTTGGCGTCACGGAACCGCTCGGCCCCGGCACGAAGGTAATCGAGGACCCGATCGGCGACCAGCCAGCGCCGGCCAGCACGTTCGGCGGCCAGGCCGGTGGTGCCCTTTCCGCCAAAAGGATCCAGCACGAGCTGGCCCGGCTGCGTGAGGTAGCGGATCAGGAAGTCGGCGACCGACGTGGGCATGACCGCGCCATGCGAAGCCACACCCAGCCGCTCGGCGTCGCGTCGCGTGGCGATGGCATCTGCACAGCGATGACCACGCATCAGCACGTTCTTCGGGATGCGCCCGGCCGTCTCGCGACCAAAGGCACCGGCCCGACGACGGTAGGCGCCGTCGGAGTGGTTGACCGCCCGCGCGGTACCGCCGGCGGCGATCAGTTGCAGATGCTTATCCGTGTGCGGCTCAAGGACTCGGCGATTGTCCGCATAGGACGCAAGCGGGTCGTTGCACATCAGCACGATCGGTTCGTAGCCTACGTTGAGGTGAATGCGTTCCTTCGAGGCCCAGGCGATCGGACCAGGCGCCTTGCTCAGGTTGACCCAAGGCATGCGATCCATCAGGTGCAAGCCGCAGCGATCCTCCAGGGCGATGATGACGCGCTCGATGTACGTCGAGCGGGCCGGGCTGCCCGGCTCGAAGACGTCGTTGGAGAAGTTGAGGGCCAGCGATGCACCCCGGGCGAGCGTGCGCACCAGCGGCTCGATGGAGCGCACGATGAAGTCCACGTAGTCGGACAGTGGCACGTTGCCGTAAGCCCGCGGCTTGCGAAGCGGGAATGGCGGCGAGGTCAGCAGGAGGTGTACCGGTTCGTCGAGTCGCGTGACGACATCGGTGTTGTCGCCCCAGATCGCGACACCCAGGTCGGTGGAGAACGCCACCAGCTTCACCGGCACAGCCGGCACGTGCAGGCCCTTGCGCGTGCGTTCCACCAGCTCCCATACACCTCGCTCACCTTCCACGCGGCGCAGCACGCCCATGTGCTTGAGGGTCTGCGTGTGCCAGCGAATCGCGCGCTCAACGCGACTGTGCAGTTGGCCAGCCTGTCCGATCGGTGCCCGCGCCCTGCGGGCGGCCTCGCTGATGCCGGCGCGCTCGGCGACCACGCGATACAGGGTCGTGTTGTCCAGCCGGCCTTCGTCGCTGTCGGCATAGGCGGACGCGACGTGCGCGAAGAGCGGGTGGGCGATCGCGCTGTCCATGGCGCTACGCCGCCCGGGCCGTGCCGTTGACGATCACGGTCGGGCTACGCTGCGGGGACGGCTCGCCTGCCAGCCGCGCAGCCGGGATGGTCGCTGCGTACCGCTTGGGCGAACCGCGCTTGGTCAGGTTGAGCGTGACGGCTCCGGACTCGGGATGCACCGACTGCACGATCGCTGTGCTGTAGGTGGTCCCGGCCACGCGGACGTTGCGCAGTCGCATGCCGACCTTCAATCGCATCGAGGCGATGGCGGCGGCAGACGCCGCATGGGCGCGATCGGCCTCCACCACGTGGCGGAAGTGGTAAATCTCCATGCCGACCATCCTGTCGACCACGGCACCGAACGTGGGTACGTCGTTCCAGCCGTCGGTACGACCGTGCACCTCGCCGAAGCCGTCATGGATGAGGGTCAGGTACCACTCGCCCCCGGTGGGCTTGGCGCGCCGCACCAGCGCCCACGCGCCTCGCCCGGCTGCCGCCAGCGTCTCCTTCAGACGACCTACCTGCTCCTTCTGGACGTCCAGCGCGATGCCGGCAGCCTGCATCAGGTCGGGGAAGCGATGCTCCGTCACCGGGAGAGCCGCATCCCACGCCGGGCGGCACGAGCGTGCGAACTCGTCCTGGTAGAACACCTTCGCATCCAGGGTCTGCTCGACGACGGCGCGCAAGGCGGTCTGGGAAAGAAGCTGGGCGGTGGTCATGGCGGTCTCCGGCGTGGGGTAGTCGGAGAACAGATTGAATGAGGCCAGCGTCCCTCGAAGATGGGAGCGATTCCGCGACGTTGGCCACGGCGTCGCGGCGCAGCGCCCCGTGCCGACGTGCTACTGAGGCTCGGCGGCGTGCTTCTCGAACAGCGCCCTGCCTTCCGCCTCGGGCAACTCGTTCAGGATGACCACGTCCGGCCCGTGCTCGCGGCGCAGCGCCTCGCCCATCGCGGCGAGGTACGGGCGCGGCAGCGTGAAGAGACCCTCCCCGGTCAGGAAGAGGCAGTGCACCTTCATGTGCCGCTTGAACTGCCGGTCGATGTCGCGCCGGGCCAGCTCGTCGGCGACCAGCACGTCGAGGTAGCTGTCGAGCGAGGTGTGGTTGTGGGTCTTGCTGTCGTAGGTCCACGTCTGGGTGAGGGCGAACTCGCGCGCCCGGTCCAGCAGCTGGCGAACCTTTGGGTCGGAACTGACCGGGGTCACGTTGGTCGACGCACCGAAACCGCGGTTCTCCAGTTGGGCCACGCGAACGCCGTCGACGTACAGGGTGGCCACGAAGCAGATCGTCTCCTCGGACATCTGCTTGAGCTCGCGCAGGCTCTTGAACTGGAAAGTGGGGGCGGACATGCGGCGCTCCGATGGCGGGAATGGACCACCACCATGCGGCCGGCTGCTCGGCCCGAAACATCGAGCACTTCCAGCAGGCGGGTGGGTTCCGTGCCGCCGGCCGTTGGTCCGGTGACGACGCCTCCACCCGCCGATTCAGGTCCGGTCCTGTGCGAGGAAGGCTTTGGCTGAGTTGCGATCCACCACGTCCACCTCGCCGATGAACTGCTCCACCAGGTCGACCACTGCGAGCAACTCGCCCAGCTTGAGGGGACGAAGGCGATAGCCAAGGCCGCCGGCGTCGGCGCCCTGCCCTTCGCCACGTTCCGCCGCGTGCTGCAGCTTCACCGGGAGGATGAGCGCAAGGTCCGGTTCGGACAGATCGGTTGCAGCCACCAGCTTCGCGAGCAGCACCAGCTCCGCCGGGGTCAACTCGAGGCGACGCGGCAGCGCCTCCCTGACCAGGACGTTGTAGCGGGCGACCACGCGATCCAGTCGCTTGGAGATTGTCTTCGCCGGTACGCGCCCGCTCTGGAGCAGCTCGCCCACGTGAGGGCGGATGTAGATCGACGTGCGGTTGTCACTCGCGGTGGTAGCCATGGACGTTCTCACCAGTTGGTGCGCGTAAGGTACTCGGTTACTCATACCTTTGCGCGGCAGGCACTCGCGTGCGCCCGAGGCGTACTCGGCGGCACCAAACAGCGGCGGCCACGCAAATGAGTGCTCTTTTCCTTTCCTTCCAATCACTTAGTGTGGCTGGCGCAACGGGTCGCTTGGCGACATGCGAAACACGCCTCGCCCGTGAAACATTGCGGCGAATGTTCCACGGCTCTTTTTCCTTTCTCACATCAATCGGTTGCGTGCGTGCGCGCGAAAATGTTCCACGGCGACCCTATTTCAGCAGCCCACTGGCTTGGCGTAGACCCAGTTCGGCGTGGCGTGAACCACGATCCAACGGTGACCCTCCCACGCAAAGCCGTCACCGGACACCGCCTTGCCGCGCGTCTCGGTTCGCGTGAATTGCCCGCAGTCGTGCCACGGGTTCGCACTGTCGACGCACCGGCGCTGGCGGGAGCCGTCCGGGTTGCGCGGGCAGCTGCAGACGTATTCGGCGGGCGCTGGCGTCACTCCCACGCGTCGTCGTCCCAGCTGACGATCTCGACGTCGCCGGCGATCACGCCCAGCACGACCAGATCGTCGACCGAATCCTCCCAGTCCGAGGCGGTCTCGGCCAGAGCGAGCTGCTCGGCTTCCGCCGGCGAGGCCGCGTCGTGCGACGAGACGTGCGTCGTTCCTCGTCCATCGGCCTGGCGCACGAACACCGTGTAGGTGGCCAGAGAAGGAACCACAGGCAGCTCGCGGTCGTCGATCCCAACGTCGGCGTCGCAGTCGTCGCAATGGCCGCTCTTGTCGTAGATGGTGGTGATGCACCACTCCTGCGCGTCGACGTCCCAGCGTACCGCCGCCTCCATGACGACATTCGTGCCGCCGCATTCGGCGCAGACCTTCTCCACGCGGGGTTCAGAGGGGGATGCGGCCGTAGCGGTCGCGGTGGGTTCGGTGGCGGTCATGGCGCGCTGCTCGTGGTGAGGAGGCCTCGACTATCGCCCCGATGCCAGGCGATCAAAGTTCAGGCAAAAAAGAAGGCCGGTTGCCCGGCCCGACTATCGACTCCCCTGCCCTGCCGCTCAGGCGACCCGGCGCTGTCCGCTGGCGACGATCCGTTGTCCCGTCTCGCAACGGGAGAGATAGGGACACTTGCGGCACGCGCCCGGAGTGGACGGCCCGCACGCTTTCACCTGCCCGCGCACCACGGCGAAATAGCGCGCATGCAGGTTGGCCAGCTCCTCATCACCCAGCAGCTCCACCCGCTCGTACCTCACCGTGCCCTGGCAGACCAGCCGAATCCAACCGCAGGGGGCCACGGGCGCATCCGCTCCCGGCACGCGCCCATGCCGCAGCACCGCCGCCTGGACGGACAGCTCGATCTGGTCGTATCCGTACACCGCCCGCCGGCCGCGCCGCTTCGTGTCGACCGGATACAGGAGGCCGTCCGTACCCATGAATACCTGGTCGAACCGCGCCCCGAAACGACGCGGGACCTCCGTGCGGTGGTAGGTCTCCGACAGGATCAGCCGCCCGCCGGCGATCATGGCCGGCATGGCAGAACGCTCCTGCCGCTCGTACACGGCCTGACTGCTCTCCCGGCCGGCCCGGCGCGCCACGTCCGCCCGGTAGAGCAGATAAGCGGCGGCCAGGCCAAGCAGGAAGAGGACATCGAGCCAGGACATCAGCCCTCCTCGCTTGGGATCGCCGCGTCCCATCCAGACGGGAGGTTGCTCACGACCCAGTGCGTGCGCTGTGCCGACTCCGATTCCCACGTCACGTCCGCGTCCGCAAGCGACTTGCCGTCCATGCCGGTGATCGCGCCCAGCCGGGCGAGCCACGCTGCGCGGCGCTCCTGGACGTAGGCGTGCAGCCAGTGGGCGGTCTTGTGGAGACGATCGAACCCGGTCCCGTACAGCAGGCCGTTGGTCTCCCAGGCCGCCGAAAGGGCCGCGTCGGTGAGTGCCCGGCCGATCAGGGCGGCGTTGGCGTGCACGCCCAGGACGTACTGCGCCTTCTCGCGAACCATGTCGACGTCGCCCAGCGCAGCCAGCCTCCAGCCGGTCTCCTTCCGGCTCTGGTCCGTTTCCCCACGGATGGCGAGGATCTGCGCCTGCAGGGACTTCACGGTCGCGCGGCCCGCGTCCGCTGCCGACAGGACGAACTCGCCCGCCAGATCGACCTGCGCCTGGGTCTCGGTCGCCGAGAGACGGTTCCTCGCGTCCATGAGCGCCCCGTGGACGTGCCGGTAGTGACGCTCGGCACGATCCTGCTCCTCGAAGAGGACCAGGTCCCGGGTATCGGTCATTTCCACACGCAGCTTCACAGCAGTCAGCTCGTTCTCGATGGCCATCGTCGATTCCTCCTTGATTCTCACCCAACCAGGGCGCGCCGTATCCGTTCCAAGGCGCGCTCGGCTGGGCCGTGCAGCCCTGGCCAGCGCTCCAAGAGCCTGACCATCCACGGGCTGATTGCATAGTAGGCACGCACCACGCCCCGTCCAAACGCATGCGTGAGCAGCACCCGGTCACGCCAGTCCCGCAGCTGCTGGGTGCGGGGATCGTGTCCACCCCAGACCGCCGTGGCGATGAAGCACCGGCGGTCCTGTGCGGGCTTGGGCTGGTTGTGGAGCGCCGAAACCTCCTGGTGAAAGCGCTCGTGCTCCTGGACCCCCGCCTTCGCCGCCTCCGCCTGCTGGGCCGTGGTCAGCTTCCCGAAGCGCGCCTCGTGCAGGATTTTCACCTCGCAGAAGCCCAACCCGGCCAGTACCGTCGCCGGGAGGTAGTCCCGTTCGCTATAGGCCTTCACTCGAACCTCGGCTGGAGCACGTCCGACAGCACCGACCGCAGGGTCTCTTCAAGGCCCAACAAGCGCGTCACGGGCGGGCGGCTGTCGTAGCGGGACACCTTCAGCCCCTTGAACTCAGTGGTTTTGAGCTCCTCGAGCACCGCTTGCTTGTCGATCAAGCCCATCGCCAGCGCTTGGTCGGAGGTCCACACACGGCCAGAGGCGATCTCCTCCCGGCTCGCATGCAGCCGCGGTCCGCGCGTGGCGAAGAGGTCCTCGACGAAGGCGGCCCCCATCGCCTTGACCATCTCCGTGTTGAGCGCCGCGTCCTCGGCCGACGTTTTCGACCACGTCGAAACGCCGCCCTTGAGCACGCCTGAACGGAAGACGTGCTCGGTCAAGCCGAACCGGGCCGCTGCGTCGCTGGCGTCGAGATAGCGCATGATCGCGCCGATCGAGCCGACTACCGAGTACTTCCCGGCGTACACCCGGTCGGTGTGCATCGCCACCATGTAGGCCGCCGAGGCGCCCATCTGGCGGATTAAGGCATAGATGGGCTTGTGGTGCGTGGCACGGCACTGGTTGATGGCTGCGACCATCCGCTCTGCCTCGGTTGGCGACCCGCCCGGGGAGTTGATGTCCAGCAGCACGATCTTGACCTTGGCGTTGCCGCAGGCCCGCTCCAGCATCCCTGCGACCTTGTCGGCAGAGGCCTGCGACGCTCCGGAGATCTCGCCCTCGATCGGGATGACGGCCACCGCGCTCGTGGTCGGGTCCGGGTCGGTAGCCGGCGTTCCGGCCAGACTACGGATGAACATCCCGTAGGACAGCATGGCGCCGAGGGCCAGGCCGATGAACACGCCCCGCTTCAGCTTGCGCCAGTTGGCTTCCCTGCGTTCCCGCGCCTCGCTGCGCACCATGTGGTTCGCCACCGCCTGCGCTGCGTCGACCACGGCGATCCGCCAGTCTCCCTGCTCGACGCCCTTCTGGTCGTGGTCTTTCGTGTCGGTCACTTCGATCTCCTCGTGGGGTACGCCGGCAACGCGGCGCGTTCGGGTCCATCTGGCCCGGTGGTGGTCAATTTGCTTGCCTCGGTACCGGCGACGGGGCGGGCGCGTGGGTTGGGAGGACGCGGACCGTTGCGTGCGTGGTGCCGGTCGCGCTTGGCCCGCCCGCCAGGTTCAACAGGCACCGCCACGGCGCCCGGAGCAGCGCGGCTAGCGGGACATGGTGGCCTCGGTGATGCGAGAGGTAGTGCCCGACCGTGGCCCACACGGTGGACGAGGCGTTGTCCGGCGAGACCGGCAGCGGGCGAACGTTGCGTAGCTGATCCATGGTTTCCTGAGGCGTCCTGCGATGTGGGGTCAGATGTAACCCGACAGATCACCGGCACCAAACGCCATCGCGGCAGCCTCCCCCTGTTCCGCCGCCCCCGCTTGGCCGAGCGCGATCTGCTCCTCGTACTGCTTGACCAGGCGTTGGGAGGCTCGGCGCAGGTCGACCAACGCCGCCCGCTTGGTGCGAAGAGCCGCTGCCCGGTGCTCGGTCTCCCGAACCAGGTCCCTCTCGTACGGCCGAGCGTGGGCTAGTAACCCGGTCACCTGATAGCCGTAACCAGATCCTTTGCCACCGCGTCCTAGCGGGATGTAGCGGTATGCCGTTCTGCCCGTCGCGGCTTTGTTCTGCGTGAACCAGTAGATCTCCAGGCCACCCTTGTGTGCCCGTACCCCGAGGTTGAGGGGGGAGTATTTGCCGGCCTTGCTGTCGACGGCCTCGCCGGGCGGTTGAGTGGCGGCTTGATTGCGCAGTTCGAGTCGAGCCTCTCGGAAGGCTGTCATCAGGGCTGTGGCTTCGGCCTCGACCAATGCCTCGGCCAGTTGGAGGTGGGCTGCGATAGCTCGCAGCTCTTCGAGGCCTTGGGTGGCCTCTACGGGGGAGAGGCTCAGGTGCGTCGTGTTTTGGGGCGTGTTCCCATTCATCTATCTATCATGGGGAAACTGAGTTTCCCCAATCAGGAGAAACCGGCCCGTTTCGGCCGCCCGTTTCGGTCATGGCGGCGAAGGGCTTTCCCCATGACAGACATGGGGAACGGGGGTGTTTCCCCATGGGGGGGCAAGTGCCGGACCGGTTCTGGCAGGCGCTGCGCATAGGGGCGGCGGTAGCCATCTGTCACCCGGCCGGGCTGTCCGATCACCCCACCCGCCGCCGCCCTAATGGCCGTAACCGCCCTCTCCAGAGCCTTCCTTTCGCCGGCCGGAATCCGCTGGTGCAGATTCTAATGCCCGGCAGACGGCGTCACTGCGCGGTTTTCCAGGTGTGCACCCACAAGATGGTGCAGAACATGGCCCGGTTTGGTGACCGCATCAGCGCATGCGACGTTTTCTGCACCACCTCCGCGGAGCCACTCGCTCGGGTGGCAAATAGACGCTCATATTCAAAGACTTATACTCAAGGAGTTGGCATGGAAAACTGCACCACCCCCCCCGCGCTTGTCGGTTTGGACGTGGGCTACGGCAATCTCAAGGCCTGCGGCATGGTCCCGGGCTCCGATTCGTTGGACGTGGTCAAGCTGCCGGTTGGCGCAGCACCGCTCGATCAGGCCCCCACGCTCCTCAACAACGAGCCGGACCTGCGGGGCGGCGAGGCGGTTACGATCCAGGGCCTGCCTTGGGTGGCGGGCACCGATCCGATGATCTTGCAGGGCTTCACGCGTCAGGCCGACCGTTCGTACATCACGTCGCCCGAGTACCTGGCGCTGTACTACGCCGCCCTGGCCCGGCTGGGATACAGCCACGTCGGGATCCTGGTCACCGGCCTGCCATGCGACCAGTACGACGGCCCGGACAGCAAGATGATCCGGCAGCGCCTTGGCGAGCGCCTCAAGGGCGAGCACCGGATTTCGCCGAACCGTACCGTCAAGGTCGATCGGGTCTTCGTGATGGCCCAGCCGATGGGCACCTATGCATCGGTCTTCCACGATCAGTCGAGCCTGGACGACGGGCGAACGGTGCTGGTAATCGACGTCGGGTTCTACTCAGTTGACTGGGTTCTCATGCAGGGCGGCTCCGTTCGCGGTGGGACCGCGCAGACCAACCCGGCGGCGACCGGCCGTATCCTCGAGCTGGCCGCGCGCCAGATCTCCGAGAACCACGGCGGCGCGCAGCTCAGCGTGAACCGACTGGAGGCAGCCTTCCGTGCGAGCCACGATCAACTACGCCTCGGCGTCCATACGGTCGCGTATCGTCAATATATCGACCAGGCCGCAGCCGGTGTCTCCCGGCAGGTCCTCTCCGCCGTGCTGGCGTCGGTGCGTGATCTGGGCGATGTCATCGACTGCGTGATCCTGACCGGCGGCGGCGCCACCTTGTTCGAGCCGGCGGCGCGTGGCTGCTTCAGAGGGTCCGAGGTTCGGGTGACGAACGACCCCGTGATGGCCAACGCCGAAGGGTACCTGTGGCTTGCACGGCGCGCACATCGTGAAGCCCAGCGCAAGGCGTCGCAGGCCGCGCAGGCTGCGCACCAGAAGCGCGCCTGACCATGGCGCGCGCACCTGGCAAAGCCGCGCGGGCGCGGCCTCGCACCATCGTCTACTGGGATCGCGATGGCCGCGACGGCGAACTCCTCGGGGAGCTCGATCGCTATCAATCGCGAAGCCGCGGGGCGCGGCTGAAGTACCTCGCTCGTTTGGGGCTCCTCGTCGAGGCCAAGGGTGGCTTCTTGGAGGGACGCCGTCTGGATGGGGCGCTGGTCTTGCCATTGCCGGGCGGCTACCCCCCTACCCCGACCACGCAACGTGAACTCGGGGAACCGCCCGAACCTGTCGAGCCAGGTGGCGTGGACGACCTCGCGGGCGCTGGCTTGGACGGCCTTTTGGCGGCAATGGAGGAGGTTTAGCCTCCCTCCGTTCGCCCTGCGTCCTTTTCGGCATCACTCCTGGTCTCTCGCGACAGCCGTTTGTTCTCCGCGTCACCCACATTTTTGGGTTTCATTGCCAGAAATGTGGGTGTAGCCTCGCGGGGAATCAGCCGTATTGGCTATTTTTTGCCCATTTTCCAACGAGGTTGTACCCGATGGCCCTCACCCCTGATCTAGCCGCCGAGCTACCGGAACCGCTGGCCGCGACTGCCGATGACTTTTGCCGATGGGCCGAGGAAGGCCAGTCGATGCTGCAGCGCCTGTCTGAGGCTACCAACGAACCGAACGAACGGCGTGTACTCCGTACGTTCCGAAAGTATGAGGCGCTTGATCTCGGCGGGATCAGCGAGTTCCGCTGGAAGGAAGCCCGCCGCAAGCTGGCCCTGGGCGATGGTACCGGCACCCAAGCTCGGGTCACCCTGGAGGAGATCCACAAGATACAGGAGTTGGCTGGGGTCCGTCCCCACAAGCCCTTGGGTTCGCGGACAGCTCGCGTCGCGGTCGCGAACTTCAAAGGGGGGGCCACCAAGACAACCGTCGCGCTGCACCTTGGCCAGGCGTGTCCGCTTCGCGGCTACCGCACCTTGCTTGTTGACGCCGATCCCCAAGGGACGCTCAGCCGCCTGATGGGTTTTCGGCCCGAGACGATCGAGCCCGAAAACACCCTGACCAGCTTGTTCGAGAACATTGCGCGAAAGGACGGGGAGAGGGTCGGTCTGCGCCCACAGCCGACCCACATCGACGGCCTCGACATCATCCCCGCCTCCCTCGATATGACCGGTGCCGACATCCACATCGCCGCAGCGTTCATGCAAAAGCTCGAGGGCGCTTCGGAGTTCTACCGGCTCTTCGACGCTGCGTTGGAGGAGATCGAGGACCGTTACGACATCATCATCATCGACACGGCGCCGGCCTTCTCTTTTCTCGCGCTCAACGTCCTCTGGGCCGCAAATGGCCTTGTAATCCCCCTGCCCCCGAGCTTTCCCGACTTCTCGGCCACCGTCGACTTCTGTGGCATGTCGGGCGACCTGGTAAAAGCGCTTTCACGACTCAAAGGCATGGACAAGCGATGGAGCCCGTGCGCCTTCACCCATTCCCGATCGGACAACAGCGGGTCGGCGAACATGGTTCGGGAGTTCAGTAGCCACCTTTTCGGCAAGTACCGGATCGACCAGGGCCTCCCCAAGTCGTCCGCCTTCGAAGCGGCGCTGGGGCAGATGCGCTCCGTCTACGAAGTAACCAGCCACGACGTGGACAGCCGCGCCCTTAATCGCGCGCGCGATGCGTCCGATCAGCTGGCCAGTCGGCTCATCGGGCTCATCGAAGCCGAATGGGCTCTACAGATCGCGCAGGCGACCACAAAGGAGGCAACTGATGAGTAAGGTCAGCGACCGTCGTAAGGGGATCCTCGGGTCCGTGCTCGCTGGGGTCGCGCAGCCGGCTGCGCCCGCGCAAGGGGCACAGCCCGAAGCCGAAGCCCCCTCCTCCGACCAGGCCGGTGTCGAGGCGCAGGGCGCTCCAGCCGCCCCAGCCCCCCAGCGGCGCTCGTACATGGGCGGCCTGTTTACCGGCGAGGCCGCTGGTCTGGAAGCCCGGGTAAAGGACCTCGAGGCGAAGTACGAAGGCGCCCTTATCGTCAAGAAGATCGACGCCTCGCTGGTCAACATCGGCCCGTTCCGTAACCGGCTGCAAACGTCCTATGACCGGACGCGCTCCGAGGCGTTTAGACAGCTCGCCGAGCAAATCAAGGCAAGCGGTGGGAACGTCGACCCGGTTTGCGTGCGTGTCGCCGACGAGGGCTACGAGATCATCTACGGGTATCGCCGGTGGCAGGTGTGCCTGCAGGACTCGCTTCCACTCCTCGCGATCGTTTTTGAGACCCTGACCGACGAGGAGGCGATGGTTCTCCAGTACTACGAGAACCAAAGTCGCGAGGACCCGTCGATCGTCGAGCTCGGCCGCCAAGCCGCGGACTGGTTGAAGGAGGCTGGGTATGGCAACCGCGACAAGGTTGCGAAGCTCCTGAGTGTTTCGCCCCAGTACGTTTCCAACTTGGCTTTGATTGGCACCCTTCCGGACGAGCTGATGGATGTCCATCCCGACGTCCAGACCATTTCGTTTCGGTCAGCGCGAATCCTCGCGACGATGCAGCGGGACAACGCGAAGGGATTGCACGAGCGCCTGCAGCAGCTTCGGCGCAAGGTGCCAATTCCATCACCGGCTGAGGCGACTGCGTTCCTTGTCGCGGCGACGGCAAAGCCGGCACCGAAAAGCGCCGCGTCGGCGCGCCCGCGTCTACAGGCCGAAGTAACGAATGGAGTGTTCAGCATCCCGACGCGCGAGCTCAGCGACGGCGATGCAAAGCGACTGATGAAGGTGCTGCGGGAGGCGGCCAAGAAGGCAGGCTTCGACATCGCAATTTGAGCGACTTGTAAAACACGTTTTACAAGTGGGTGCGGAATCCGACTTGTAAAACGTGTTTTACAACCTCCCTCTACGAACTTGTAAAACGCGTTTTACAACTAGGTCCGACCGTTTCGCCACAGGCCTCCATCGTCGAAGACCGGGGACCTGCGGCAAAGCGGCCAACCGCTGAATAGCCATCCAACTGGATGGACCTAAAGAGAAACCGATGAGCTAACTGACGAACGGCCAAAACGAAAAAGCCCCCGGAGGCAACCGGGGGCTCGATCGAAGACTTGGTGCAAACACACTAGGAACACGTTCTGGCTAGGAACGGTTCAATCCTACCGGTGTGATCGCACAAGGTCAAGGTCTGCTCGTCCTCAAAAAAGGGAGGACACCATGACGACCCATCACCAACCGGAACCAAGCATTTGCGCCACCGCCGCGCATCACCTTCAACTCCTGACCCGTGTGCGTCAGCACATCGCCAGCGTTGCCTCGGCCGTCGTGTTCTTTGCCTTGGTCGAGAACACCCCCCTGGACGACGGGGAGAGCACAACCGCCTTGTCGGCATTCGAACTGGCAAGCCTTACCGGCATGACCCCGTCAGCCGTACAGCGCGCGCTGAACAACTTGCGCATGGCTGGCCTGATCGCGCGCCATCAGCTCGTCAAGCAGAAGGGCTGCGTGTCCCTGACACTCATTACGCCAAAAGGACTTGACATTATAACGCCATCCGTGGCAGGCGTGAATAGCACCTCGTTGCCGGCCAGCGTTCTCGCGGAACTGGTCGGCGAATCGCTCGCTACGACCCAAGCCTGCGCCCGGGCCTGGGCTGAGGGCACACTCCCCAGCTCCATCGACCTGGCCGACTACCGGGGTGGGGCGGCTGCCTACGAGAGGCTCATGGCGCTCCTGCGAGCCAACGTCGAGACGCGGACGCGCGCCCTCGAGCAAGCCATTGCCGATACGGAGGCAGCCAAACAGGCCGAAGCGCAGGGCAGGGTAACCGTCCCGCTCTCCGACGGCTCCATGCTCGAACTCGATTCAGCAAAATTTGCTGAAGTTTCCCCGCGATCGGTCGATTTAGCTTTCGTGAAAGACGTCCTGTTCCGCGTGATGGCGCGCGGGCACCGACTGACCCCGGACCTCGCCATTCGGTTGGCGGGCGAAATCTGCTATTCCCGCGCCGCCGGCTTCGTACGCGACCACGCTTGGGAGGCCGGGGTAGCGGTGCTAGCTTCGTGTGTAACGCGACCGACATGGACCAAGCCCCGTAGCATTACGCCGGCCTGGTACGCGTCGGTAGCCAAATGCAGCTCCGTTCGTAACTTATCCACAGCCCCTTCGGATGTCGTTCACTAACTGGTTTTGCTTCTAAAACAGCTTCTCTCTAGAAACCAGTTAGACATCGCGAACCGACGAGCCTGTTCAAATCGAGCACCACGCCGACCCATGAGTACAAGCGAATCCGTATTCTTCCAGGACCTCGTGAGTTACGGCGAGATCGCGATGGCGTTCATCCGCCGGCTCACCAGCGTCGCGCCGGATGCCACGCAGAGCATCTGTCAGCTGTCGAACGCACGACTGCTCTACGTCCTCGAACGGCTCGATCAGTCCGCGGTACGCCGCCTGCTCAACGAGTTCGGCTGCCCATTCCGCGCCCAGGAAGCAGACGTTGCCTCCGCGATCGCTGCCATCGACGCCGGCAAAGCCCCGGTGACCACGACCGCCAATGTGCATCCTTACTTCGCGGACAACCCGACATTCGCCCAGGAGCTCGCGTCACTCCAGCAGCAGTATTGGACCCTCGTGCGATACGAGGCCGAGCGCTACCCAATGGCCGCAGCCTCGGTCTTCGACTTCACCGACCGCGCATTGGTCGCCCGGCTGGGCCGACTCCGCTTGCAGGAGATCCGGGCGCTTTCGCGCTATCCTATTGCGATGCGTCTCAAGGAGTCACCGGCTTTTGAGCTGGCCGTCGGCCTTGAAGGGCAGGGCGCTACAGAGCCTCGCCGCCTCGCCGTCGCCGGTATGGCCGCAGCCTGCTATGTTCCCCCGTCCTCCCCGGTACTCCAACGATGACCAACCCCCGCCCACTGCGCTCGCGCCGCCTTGTGGCCAAATCTCTGGCTGACCCGGCCATCATGTTGACGGTGCTGCAGGCGAAATCGCTCGCCGGCTACCACCCGGCGAACTACGTGCAGCAGGCCGAAGACCTCGCGATGTTGGGCATTCGCGCAAGCCTGGTCGCTGAACTCACCGGGCTGCCGCTCAGCAACGCCACGCGCATCGCCAAGGCCGTCGGCAACGCCAAGACCGGCCGCCGTAAAACCAGCCTCGATGACATTTTCCGCACGGCCTACAGCCAACAGCAGACCTCGGTGTTCCTGGTCATGATCGAGCGTCAGCTAGCACTCAATCCAGCACCGAGGCTCCTGTCGGTACACGTCCTGGACGCCATCCGTTCGCTATGTGCATGCCTGCCGTCACAGCGGAAGCAAGACTGGGAACGCATGGTCGAGGCCGCCATCCACTTTCAGGACGAAACATTGGCCTTGGTCACCTGCAGCGCGTGCCATACACGACACGTCGTACCGGCCGGAGGCGCCACCTCAGCCGGCGCCCGCATCAACGAGAGCGACCGATCCTGCCCGCTTTGCCGCATCGCCGCATCTTCGACTGAGATCGTGCGCACAGGCGGGACTGAGGCCGTGGTGGTTGGGGCCCGGGTTCGCACTTCGACCAAGACCGTCATCCCCACCTTGACCGCGGACCTGCACGAGCGACGCCAACGCCTTCGCGCCGCACTGCCGGCCATGCCGTCCACCATCGTCCGGTCGGCCGGGAAACGGTAGCTCCATACCGGCTCGTTTCACCCTTCGTGGTCGCGACCTCCGCCCTAGCATGCGGGAATGCGCGCCCTCTCGATCATCCTTCCGGTTCTGCTGGCCCTAGCGGGCGTTCACGCGTCGGCATCCGCCCAGGATGCCCATAGCAGCGCAGGGGTGAGTATTACTCCGCCGGAACGCGGGTGGTTCTTCTACCACGACCCCAAGCCTGAGCCGCCGAAGGCCAAGCCGAAAAAGCCTCAGCCTTCGACCGCCACCGCGGCGCCGACGCCGCCGAGGGTCGGCTCGGCCGCGTGGATCGCCGCGAACATCGACAGGATTCGCGAGGAAGCCATCGACGATCCGACCAATAAGGCCAAGATGGAGCTGTACGCGTACGTCCAGAAGCTGGCGATGGACAAGTCGGAGGTATTCGCCAACGCGTACATCCGGACGATGAGCTCCAATCCGTCTCTGGATGAGACGATCAGTAACCCGACCTCGAGTTTTGCACTGCGCGAGATGGGCGATCAGCGCGAAGCGAACATGCAGGAGGTGCTGAAGAAGATCGCGGCCGAGACTTCCCTCTGGTATTTCTTTCGCAGCGACTGCCCTTACTGCCACCGGGAAAACCCGCTGCTCGGTTTCCTGCAACGCGACACCGGAATCTCCATCCTGCCGATCAGCCTGGACCGCAAGCCGATGCAGGACGGTAGCTTTCCTGATTGGATCCCAGACGCAGGGCAGGGCGCTTTCCTCAACATCGCGAGCACGCCGACGATTTACCTTGTCCACCCGGCGACCCAGAAGGTGGCAAGCCTCTCGGTTGGACTGCGATCACTCCCAGATCTACAGCGGCGCATTGTAGAGATCGCGCGCGAACAGAACTGGATCGACGAGGCCGACTACCAGCGCGCCATGCGTGGAACGCCCCAGCGCTTCCTGACCACAACCTTCGACCCTTCGAGCATCACCGATCCCAGCGACCCCGCTCAGGTATTGCAGGCGCTTCGCGCCGCCGGCACCCACGGCGCGACGGAGGCGGCAGGGGATCTCCACTCGATCAACGAGGCGTCGAGCGCCAATTCAACGCCCTGGACGGAAAAGGAATAACCCGATGCGAAGCCTCCTCCTCATTCTGCTTCTGTCCATCCTCACCGTGACCATTGGGGGGCTGGCACCAGTCGCAGCCCAGGACATCGGCGTTGGCAAGCAGTCGAGGAACATCTTCGATTCCATGACCAACACCACCGATCCCAAGGTGGTAATGGGTGCACGCCGGGGCGTCATCACGGGCGGGTCCTTCGTGGCCAAGAACCGCATGATGAACGTCCAGCTCGTCTCGATGAACGCGCCAAGCGTCTCGGTGGGGTGCGGCGGCATCGACGCCTTCATGGGCAGTTTCAGCTTCATCTCAAAGCAACAGATGGTCCAGGCACTGCGTTCGATCGCATCGGCAGCCGTCGGCTACGCGTTCAAGCTGGCCCTGGCCAGCATGTGTCCCAGCTGCGAGAAGATGATGGCCACGATGCAGGACACGATGAATGCGCTGACCTCGAACAACATCAACAGTTGCGAGGTGGGGCAAGCGCTAATTCAAGCCGGGGGCGACAACTCGATCGCCAGTGCGATCGAGAAGGCGGGCGCTCCCATTCGCTCCAGGATGGGTTGGGCGGATGACTACGAGGCGTCAAAGAACCAGGGCGGAAGCCGGACGCCGATGATGGACGTGCTGAACAAGTCGCCTCAGATCTACAGCCAGGTTGTCTCCGGCAACATCGTTTGGCAGTCGCTCACGGCCCAAGGCACGGGCCTATGGTTTGGCGATGACTCCCACGAGCTGCTCGAGGACATTATCTCCCTTACCGGCACGATCATCGTGTGTATGCCCAAGAACCCCGGTTCGTCTGGGCCCGACTGCGTAGTGTCCAAGACAGGCACGGAGACCAAGGACCAAGATGGCCGGCTCGTGCAGAGAGTCATCGAACCCTCGCTGACCTTGGAGGAGCTCGTCGACGGCTCGACCGGCAACAAGGCCATCAAACGCTGGACATGTGCCGGTCAGGACACCTACGACCCGAAGGGTTGCAACGACATGGTGCTAAAGGACTACACCAATTATGTAGGCATGCGCCAACGCGTACGGGACGTGTTCCTCGGCACTGGGGCCAACAGCACCGGCGGCATGATCGACGCCATGGCAATGGGGGACCGCACGCCGACCGCGATGGAGAAGGCCTTCATGAGCGGAGGCGGCGCGTATACGCAGATGGCGCTGAACCTCGCCAAGAAATCGCCGACAGCAGCGAAGATGTTTGTGCAGCAATTTGACGATCTCATCGCGGCCGAACTCGTGCGGAACATCGTCTTCGTCAACATCGACGCCGCGCTGTCTGCCCTGTCACGCCGCGATGGTGCGGACACTTCCGAAGTGCGCAAGCTCATCGGCGAGGCGATGGATCGCAACCGTGCCCAGCTGGGTGAGTACTACCACCGCGCGCAAGGCCGCAGCGCGATGTTCGACTATTTTTCGAACCTCAACTCTGTCGTCGAGAAGCGCGATCCCATTCAACGCCCGATCGGCTCGCTGAACTAAGGACGGCCATGCTCATTCCGCTCTTCCACAATGTCGGCGGCACGTGGACGATCTACTCCGTCGGCGACGGCCTCTTCATGAAACGTGTATTGGACGGCGTGGCCGCCATGTCCAATAGCGGGCTCTTCCTCTCACTGGGCGCGCTTGGCCTGATGCTGGGGTTGTTCATCGTCGCCTTCCAGCATGTGGTGTCAAACGGGCAAAAGCTCGAAGTGGGTTCGCTGCTGGTCGCCTTTGTGATGTTCTGCATCTTCTTCGGCATGCGAACCAACGTCGTGATCGAGGATCTCGGCGGCGCTCCTGGTTCGGTGCAGAACGGCGTCTATGCGGTCGACAACGTACCGTTCGGTCTGGCAGTGGCGGGGAGTCTCGTGTCGACGGTGGGCTTGACCTTGTCCGAGAAGATGAGCCAGGGCTATGGGCTCCCCGGCGGACCGGCTGACGAGAATGGTGTCAGCGGGTTCGGGCGCAGCCTTGAGTGGATAAATGCTGTCCGCAACTGGGAACTCCCGGAGTTTGCGGGGTCTGGCAGCGGCGACGTGGTGTCGCGGTTCAAGCGGAATGTCACCGACTACGTCGCGAACTGCACGCTTGTGGGCGCGGACAACGGCAAGATCGACCTCCCGCGGGCGTTTCAAGCGGCCGATCCCTTTCAAATGGGCAGCACGAGCGGCGGCGGAATCGGGTACGACAACATGTATGCCACCACAAAGTGGCAAAACCCCGACGGCTCTATTGGCGATAAGGATTGTGCGAGCGCCATGACGGATCTCGCCTCCGACGCGCATGGCAACGCATTGTTCTCTGCGTTCGCGAACGCAGCGGCACCCCGGATGAAGCGGCTGGCGCCTGGTGTCCCCGCCGACACGCAGATGATGGATGCATTTGCTGACCTCGGCATCTCGGGCGACAAAGCGGCGGACTACATGGCCGCTTCCGCGGTGAATGCCGTCTGGACCATGGCGCTTAGGAAAGGAAGCGATCCGTCCGGGATGGACGTCATGTCACAGGTCATGATTAACCAAGGCACCGAGCAGCGCGCGACGCAGTGGGGTGCCGACGAGAGCATGTTCCGGCAGGTGATGCGCCCGACGGCGGCGTTCTTCGAGTCGATGATCTACGCCATGGCGCCATTCATGGCTCTGATGATTGGTCTCGGACCGTGGGGCATCCGCAAGATGGGCCAGTACATGATTCTTACGATCTGGGTGGCGCTATGGCAACCGGTTCTCGCCGTGGTCAATCTGTTCCAGATGACGATGGTCGAGCACGCGGTCGTTGCCATGTCGCAGGTACCGCCGGGCGCCACGCCGCTTGCGATGACCAGTCTGGCCGGCGCAGCCAACTTGCAGCACCAGATCGTGAATTGGATCGCAACTGGCGCGACTATCGCTGCGGCGACGCCCGCGATCACCATGATGTTGATCTTCGGTGGTGCGGTAGCTGCAACGTCGCTATCCGGTCGGCTGCAGGGCGCGGAGTTCAGCAACGAGAAGCTGGCTACTCCAGACATCGCCAAAGACGCGCCGGTGATGGAGATGAAGTCTATGCAGACGCATAGCCAGACGGCGGGTACGCACGTGACCGGTGCAGACAAGGTCCAGCCGACGTTTAGCGGCAGCGAAGTCAGCGAGCAGGCGATCAGCTCGACCAGTTCGGCGCTGCAGTCCGCGTCGACCACGATGACTGCCCAGAACGCGAAGGCGATCCAGGCGGGTATTACAAATCGCGAGGGCGTCACGGTGTCCGGTGGGTCGGCCATTTCCTCAACGGCGACGCAGAACCAGCAGGAGGCCGCGAACTTTATCAAGAGCCAAGGGATGACGATCGGCGCCAATCAGGAAGCTGCATGGGCAGCCGTGATGGCGATCACCGCGCAGGGTGGTGTGGACGCGGGTCTGTCCGCGGCGAAGGGTCTGGGCCTGAACATGGGCGCCGGCGCTCGTGGCTCGTCTAGTTTCTCGGAGAAGGATGCGAGGACGTTGCTCGAGTCGGTCCGCAACGAAGTCAGTCGTGGGGGCTCGTTCAGCGCAACCTTGGCGAAGGCGTCCACGGACTCCGTGAACCAGATGGCGAGCAACGGTTCCGAGTCCGTCCAGTCCGTCATGGGCTCGAAATCGTTCCAGGCGGCGCGCAGCGACATGCAACAGAAGCAGGACGCGTACCAGGAGGCGGTGTCGAGTCGCGGTTCCTTCAATATGGGGCAGACGCTAGGGAGCCTGGAATCGGCTCATCTCATCCAAAAAAGCGGACACGGCGCCGAAGTAGTGGCGAAGGCACAGGAGTTGGCCGGTGCCGATGCCATGCGCGATGCGCAGCATATGGTCGATAACGCACCGTGGGGATCGAGTGACGCGGGTGAGCGCAGGATCCAAGCCGCACAGTTGGCTCTCAAGGGTTCAGACCTCCCAGACCAGAGTGTCCTGCGACCCGGCACCGACACCGATCGCCAGGTCGCGTTGATGCAGTCGCTCCGTTACGCCGGCGGCGCCTTTGGTGGGGCGGTCAACGCAGCCGCAACGGGTAACGCGCGCGCGAATGAAGGCTTGGCTAGCGACGTTCACCAGGGGGAGGCTACGACGGCGGTTAATCGTGCCCGCCCTGGGACTGATGCCACCGAGGGATCAATCTCGGGGCGTGCCTCGGCGTTCCTTTCGGGTGACACAGCGGGTGCCTGGAGCGCGGTCGCGAACAAGGCCGGCGTTGGGGATGTCGAAGCGCTTCTAGGCAGCAAGCAGACACTGGATGAGTTCCGACAGAACCCGTCATCCGGTGCACTCCTCACGCAAGTGGATGGATACCACGATCAGCACCTCCAGGAGCAGAAGGAGGCCGGCAAACCCGTACGCGAAGCCAATACGTCGCGGGCGCTGGAGAACGATACGGGCGGATTCGCGCGCGCCTTCAAAACTGGCTACAACGACCTTGGCCAGGCTGTGAAGAACAATTCGCCCCTGAGCATCGGCGCGTCGCTAGCTGCAGCACGAAGCGCTGCCAATGGGGTGCCGGCCGGTCAAATTGAGCAGAGCTTGAAGGGTTACAACGAGGAGTCCACGCGGTTCTTGGGAATGAGCATGGCCTCGAATGGCCTCGGCCCCATGGCGGGGCTAGCTGTCGCGAACCTGGCAGAGCATGGCATTTCCTTGACCGGCCTCCACGGTACGACGGAATCGTCGATGCTCGCTGCCGCGACCGACCAGAAGGAAGGGGCGCGTATCAATAGCGCCTTCCAGGAGCGCCTGGCCAGCTTGCAGGCGTCAGACGGTGCTTATCAGAGTCCGGCGCTTGTCACGGCACGGGCTGTGGCCGACACGATCTATGCGAAGCACGGTGCCACGCCTGAAATGGCGAAGGCCTACGACCAGGCCTACGCCAACCTTTCCGACAACGAGAAGACCTACTTCACCAGTTACGTCGGCGTGTCGAACAACAGCAATATTGGCGGTGGTATCGGGGACATGAGCTCGGCGCAATCGCGCGCAGGACTCAACCCGGATGGGCTTGTGAACCCGATGGCTGCGCATCCTCTACCGGGTACGACGGAAGGGGCGAATGGCGCGGGCAACTGAGGGTTAGGGGCGCCTTGCGACGTGGATCTGCGGCCCCCAAAGGCACGGTGTGCTCCGGGCCACTACCAAAGGTTGCGCCGATCGAACTCCTCGGAGATGCCCATCGCCTCGTAGCGGCGGCGGCGCGCCATCTCCAGGGCGACATCGCCCTCATCGTCCACCATGCGAGGCAAACGAGGCGGCAGGGCGCGCTTGGGGAGGCTTGGCACCCCATGCTTGCGGAGCATCAGAGCGCGGCGAAGCTTCGGCACGACGAAATACCCCAGCGCGATGATGCTGATTGCCGTTGCGATGGTGAAGATGTTCATCGTCGTGCTCTCGGTGTGGTTACGCTTCAACTATACGTGCGGCCAGGTGGGCGGAAGTTCGCGGCGAAATTGACAGCTGCGGAAACGCCAAGTAGCCTCACCAACAGTATGGCATCCCATGGATGCTTAGTGCCGAGGCCCACTCATGGCCGCACCTGTCCTCCGAGACAGGCCACACGATCAGCGCACTTCGCCCGTGCGCCATTTGGCGGTTCTTTCCGCCAAATGGCGGAAGAACCATTTTTTCATCATCTTCGTCAGGAGAGCTGACATGGTTCTTGCGTCCAATGTTCTTACCCTAGATGTTCTTACCCTGGTCGGCTTCTGTGTTCTGGGCTTCTGCCTCAGTCGCATGGGCACCGTCCGTCGTTCCAAAGTTGCTCCGCCGCGACTTCCGGTTGGCAGCAAGGCCGCGATCGTGGACGTCATTTCCGAAGGCTGGGAGCCGCTGTCGAGTCGCGAGCTCTTCGTCAAGCTCGGGATGGCGGACGGCTTCGCGATGGCCGAGTACCCGCTCTCGAGCAAGGCCCTTTTCGAAAGGCTGGGCATGGCGGATGGGTTTCCGGCCGCACCCGAACCGGAGCCCGCCAAGGCACAGCCCGCCAAGGAGGTCTCCGTGGATCTTCCACCCGAAATCCTCTGTGAGGAGGAGCCTCTGCATCAGTGGGAAATTGCCTACGTGGAGCGTGCAGACGCCTAAAGTTTCACCTTAACCACTTAAAGCCGAATCCCTTGGGGTTCGGCTTTTTTTTGTCTCCAGCTCGGTGCGAGTCCGGCGCCGACACGATTCTGCCGAAAGGAGGGCTGCAGGAGGCTTTGTTTTAACCGTCCACATCGAGGGGTGCGCCGTACCTTGTGCGCTCCAACGCTTGGAGCCCATCCCCATGGAACGTGTTTCGCTTCCGCGCCACGTCGACGCACCGCAGCGATTCCTGCTGTGGACGGTCGACCAGGCCATCCCTTTTCTCCTGTTCGTCGGGTTCGGCATTGTCCTCGACATGCTCATGCTCTCGATCATCGGCGGCATCGCGGTCAGCTACTACTTCAACCGCTACAAGGAGTCGAGGTCGGACGGCTTCATCAAGCACATGTTCTGGTGGTACGGCATGGCCCACACCGGCGCGAAGGTTCGCTCCGTGGTCAATCCCTTCATGCGGAGGATCTTCCCCGCATGAAACTCTCGACCTATTTGGCCAGCTGGGACGCCACGCGCCTGGAGAACCGCTTCGGGCGGTACGTGATGGTCCTTTTGTCGGCAACGACGCTCCTGCTGACTGCCTTCGTGATGAACAAGGACCCAATCATTGTCGAGATCCCGCCCGGCCTCACGGACAAGGGCACCGTGATGGTGGACGACGCGAGTGACGCGGTGAAGGAGTCATGGGCGATGTACTTCGCAGACCAGCTCGGCAACGTGACGCCGCGTACGGCCGACTTCGTAGACAAGAAGCTTGCGCGACACCTTTCGACGTCGATCAGCACACAGGTTCGCCAGCTTATCGCCACGCAGGCGAAGGAGGTGAAGGACGAGCAGGTCACGATCCAGTTCAGCCCGACCGACGTTTTCTCGCTCCCCGACAACACGGTCGTGGTGACTGGTGAGTACACGATCCGCGGTGTCCGCCAGGACGAACGCCGGTTCGTGCAGACGTTCGAGTTCGGCATCCGCGTGCGCAACTACCTCGTCGTTATGACGAGCCTCGACGCCTATGAGGGGCCGTGGCGTCCGCTGGAAGAGCGCCAAAAGAGGGCAGCGGCCATCGCCGCCCGTGAGAAGAAGCAATGAGGAGAGCAAGGATGCGTAAGTCCTGCACCAAAATCGTCGTCGCTCTGAGTGCGATCGCCCTTTCGAGCATTGCCGCGGCACAGGTTACGCCGGGCTTGCCCGTGCAGCCGCTGAATCCACCGTCGGCACCGGCCGCTACACAGCAGGCGCCCGCTTCGCGCCCGGCACTCACGCCGCAGGAGCAACAGACCATCGCTGGCCTGACTGGACCGGCGCCGCAGAGCGCCGCGAGCACGCGGCCCGCGGCCATCCACGCGCCGCCGCCGACCCTGACCGTCAAGCCCGGCGTGACCACGATCTTCGGAATTGCGCGGTCTCAGACCAATCGTCTGGTGGTCCCGTTCAGGACGCCGGCCATCACCACATCCAGCGCGGCCGACATCAGCGTCGATCCCGCTGGGGTGGTGTACGTCAAGACCGACTCCAACGAGCCGGTATCGCTATTCATCTACGATAAGCCTGATCCCACCCTTGCCATCGCCGTCTCGATGGTCCCGGCCGATATCCCTCCGGTCAGCGTGCAGCTGCGCGTGCCCAACTACTACCCGCGCGCTGCTTCCGAGCCGGAGGTCACGCGCGCAGGTGACCGCGCAGCCGCGAGGGGCTGGGAGACCGAGCAGCCGTTCACTGAGACGGTCAAGGGTCTCTTCCGTACGCTGGCGCTCGGTAAGGTCCCGGATGGCTATTCGTTCGGCAAACCGGACGCCGGTTCCGTCGCTCGCGCACGTTGTGACATGCCGGGGCTGACGATCGAACCCATGCAGCTGATGACCGGCTACAACATGCTGGTCGTGGTGTCACGCGTGACCAACCTTCAGCCGGTCGCGGTGGATGTCGTGGAGACGGGCTGTCGAGGTGACGACGTCATCGCGGCCGCCGCATGGCCGGCGGTTCGGCTCAGGCCCGGCCAGGCGACGGAACTGTACGTTGCAATTCGGGCGCAGGTTGAAGACGTAGGCAGTGAGTCGCGGCCGGTATTGGTTAGGGAGGGCCGTTGATATGTTCAATCCGAAGAAGCAGTGGGACGCCCTCAGCGCAACCAGGAAGCAGTACGTCGTGTGGGGTATCGGCATCGTGATGCTTATGGTGCTGGGTACCTTCATCTTCGGTTCGCCCGCGCCGAAGCATGCCGCGCCCGGTGCAGTCAGGTTGCGCATGGCCAACGAGCTGCTGCCCGCTGGGGCAGCGCGCGACCTTGGCGTATCCAGCCTTGCCACCGGCCTGGCCGAGCAGGCGCGCGACCAGAAACAGCTGTTCCAGTCGGTGGACAAGCTCCGCCAGCAGCAGGAAGCCCAGAAACGTCAGGGCCAGACCAGCGCCGAGCGCGATAGCGCCCAGCGCACGCAAGAGGAACTGGCTGCCCTACGGAAGCAGATCGAGACGTTGCAACAGGGTGGCGTCGCTGCGGGTGCCACAGCAGGGCCGCAGCCCCCGACCCCAGCGGCCCAGGGCGACCTTGCTCCCATGGCGGGCACGGCGCCCGTGTCATCGTTCCGTCCATCGGGCGCGTCCAGCGGCGCGATCCGCGAGATCGGCATCGCGCCGGCGCCGGCGGCAGCCTCCGCTGGACAACCCGCTGTGGCCGGGCGTCCAGAGGTTCCCCCAGTACCCGGCACCGCGTCCCGCGAAGATGCGACGAAGACGCCGCAGGCCGACAACAAGGTGCCCACGCAGTACCTCCCCTCCGGTTCCATGATGCAGGTGGTGAGCATCACCGGCATGGATGCGCCAACCGGCAGGCAGGCCATGAAAGACCCTCTGCCGATGCTCTTCCGCGTGAAGGCCTCGGCGGTGCTGCCCAACAGGTATCGCGCGGACGTACGGGAGTGCTTTGTGGTCGCCTCTGGGCACGGCGACCTCGCGAGCGAACGCGCCTATCTGCGCTCGACCAGTATCTCGTGCATCCGAACGGATAAACGCGTCATCGACGTGCCGGTGGAGATGGTCGCGATCGGACCAGACGGCAAGGCAGGCATTCGCGGCCGGCTGGTGAGCAAGCAGGGTCAGATCATCGCGAAGGCGGCGGCGGCGGGCGTAATGCAGAGCATCGCCCAGGCGTTCAGCGGCAGCAGTTACCGGCTGAACTTCGGCGCCCAAAATCAGGACTACGGGACCGCGCTCGAGCAGGGTGTCGGCGGAGGCGTCGGCTCGGCGTTCGATCGGATCGCCAAGTACTACCTGGACATGGCTGACCAAATGTTCCCCGTGGTCGAAGTGGACGCAGGCCAGAAGGTCACCTTCATGCTGGTCAAGGGCGCCCAGATGGGCCTCGTCAAGTAGCCGGAAACGCACCCAGGTAATCCCCCCGATTCTCGGCTTCGCGCCGCAGGGACTCGCCCATCATGGCGACGTCAAGGAGACACGCATGTCCGCTATTCGCAATCTCACCCTTGGTTCTCTCGCTCTGGCATTGCTTGCCGGGTGCGCCGCCTCCGGAGGCAGCAAGTTCGCCTGCCCGAATCCGACGGGCGTCACGTGTATGAGTCCCATGGAGGTGTACGAGGCGACCAACCACGCCGACGAGGTCAAGGGCGTCGACCCGAAAGAGGCCGCGAAGCTCTCTCGTGAAGGCCGCGCTGCGGGAAAAGTTGCGGGAGCTGAGCCGGCGCAGGCCTCCGTCGTTGCTTCGCCGGCACACGCTCGTTCGCAAGCGTCCGCGCCAAGCCGCGCCGTCACCACGGCACGGCGCCCTTACACGAAGGCGCCGCCGCTGGCCTTGGCACTGGATGGCGCAACGCTGGCGGTGGTGGCGCCGGGTACGGCGCGCCTGGCCACGACTTCGACACCGTCGCTGCCGCCCGCTTCGTCGACCGCTGTCCGCCCGCGACCGGGTGTACCGGCGTTGGGCGCTGATGGTTCGCCGGATGCGTTCCGGCAAGCAGCAAAGATCATGCGGATCTACCTGCGCCCTTGGGAGGACGACGCTGGCGATCTGCACATGAGTGGATTCATTTTCACGGAGATTGAGCCGCGGAAGTGGTCGGTAGCGCAACGCGTGACCGACGACTCTGGTCTGTTCCGTCTTCTTGGAACCCCCGGTAAGGACGCGGCGCAGGACGCATCGGCTGGCGTTGGTAAAGCCACTCCGACGGCACACCGCACGGGATCAGAAGGTGGCGAATAACCAAGGATTCCCGACATGAACGCAACGACCATCAACCCGGCCACGGCCGATTCCCTGACCGACGCGTCGCAGCCGCAGAAGCAGCTGTCGCACGCCGACCGCGCCACGCTGTTCATCGCCGATTACGGCCTGCTGATTCTGCTGCTGTGCATTGCAAGCGCGACCGCCTTCGCCGGCACCGGTGACGGCGCCGAGTTCGACGACATCTACGCAAAGATCCGCGGATGGCTGGAGGGGACGCTCGGCAAGGTCATGGCGGTATCCGCCTTTGGCGTCGGCATGGGCGTCGGCATCGTGAAGCAGTCGCTGATGGCCCTGGCCATCGGCATCGGTTTCGCAGCTGTGCTCGCCTATGCCCCGAAGATCATCGACACGATCTTCTCCTTCGCCATCTGACGCGGTGGCTGGGCCGGCCCGTTCTGGGCCGGCCCGTTTCAACGATTCCCACAGGATTGGAGGGCACGTGCCTAGTTACGCTGAGCGCCAGGAGGCGCTGATTCGCCAGTTTGGCGTCGTCCACGCCTTTGACGCCGACGAGGGACTTTTTGTCATCTCGCCCGACCGGATCGGATTCGGCGCGATGGCATCGCCCCTGTCGGGCATCGACACGTCGACGATGGAGGCGCTCAACACGCTCCTCAACGTTCCGTACCCGACCGGCGCGCTGCTGCAGGTGATGCACTACGCGTCGCCCGACATCGAGTCGACGATTTGGGACTTCAACGAGCTCCGCAAGCACGAGCAGGAGCCGACGCTCCGCATGATGTCGGCCGAGCGCGTGCGCTACTTGCGCGAGCTGACCCTCGAGCCGGCCGGCCAGGTCGCCGGCGCGCGTCTGCGGCAGCTCCAGGTCATGATCTGCGTGTCGCTCCCTCATGGCACCGGTCCAATGGGCGACGCGCAGTTGCAGAAGATCCGTGAGCTGCGACAGAACTTCGAGGCCGCCTTGAAGGCCGTCCGTCTTCCCTTCCGTCGACTGACCAATCGCATGTACGTGCGGTTCATGGAGACGGTGCTCAACCACAGCCCCAACGCTATCTGGCGGCGCACAGCGGTTGCCGAGTGCGAAGAGGACGTCTTGCTCTGCAACCAGATTCTCGACCCGGACACGGCCATCGAGTACAGCGCCGATGCGATCAAGCTCGGCGAGCACGCTCACGTGCGCGTCATGAGCGTCAAGCGCTACCCGGATTCGCTCTTTCCCGGCATGGCCCAGTACTACATGGGCGACATCATGCGGGGCACAAAGGCCATGCGCGATCCGGTGCTCTACACGGTGAATATCCTCTACCCGGATCACGAGTCGCGCCGCAGTGCGTTGACCAACGACTTCGGGTGGGCCACCAAGAATGCCAGCGGCCCTCTCGCGCGTTTCGTGCCCGAATACGGCCGGCGCGCCGAGAGTCTGCG
The DNA here is from genome assembly GCF_058789735.1 of Rhodanobacter sp. FW106-PBR-R2A-1-15. Lineage (NCBI taxonomy): Bacteria > Pseudomonadati > Pseudomonadota > Gammaproteobacteria > Lysobacterales > Rhodanobacteraceae > Rhodanobacter > Rhodanobacter sp. FW106-PBR-R2A-1-15. The sequence continues at coordinate 40,308 of NZ_JBYTEM010000002.1, forward strand.
GCTGATGGTCGAGGCCTTCGACAGCGGCGATCGCATCATCTACGCGTACCTGGGCGCCGCGGTCTTCAGCCGTACAAACGACCTGGCCATTCAGGCCGCCGGCGACGTGCAGGCGATGCTGCGCACGCTTGGGTTCCAGGCGCTCTCCGACCGTTACGCGCTCCAGCCTCTGTTTGCCCAGCTCTTGCCCTTTGCGGCGGAGGGGGCCATCCAGAAGTTTCTGACGCGCTATCGCACGTACGCCACTCGGCACGTCGTGCCCATGCTTCCCGTGATCGGTAGCTGGCGCGGCACGCGTCAGCCGCTGCTGACGCTCATCAGTCGCGATGGTCAGCTGATGCCGTGGTCGCCGTACGACACCGACTCAAACAACAACTTCGTGATCGCGGCGAAATCGGGCTCCGGCAAGAGCTTCATGGCCAATGCGATCGTCAGCAACTTCATGAGCATCGGCGGCCGCGCCTGGATCATCGACAAGGGCTTCTCCTACAAGAAGACCTGTCTTGACCGCGGCGGCCAGTACATCGAGTTCGAGCCGGACTCGGACATCTGCATCAACCCGTTCTCGATCGTGAAGATCTTCGAGGACGAGGTGGAGATCCTGCTGGGCATCCTGCAGATCATGGCCGCGCCCAAGGGCGGATTCGACGAATACCAGAGTCCGGGCGTCCAGCGGGTGCTGACGGAGCAGTGGGCGATTCACCAGCATGGGCTCATGATCGACCACCTGGAAGAGGCCCTGCTAGCCGAGCCGGACACCCGCCTGCAGGACGTAGGGCACCAGCTGTTCCCGTTTACCTCCAAGGGCCAGTACGGGCGCTACTTCAACGGCCCGTCGAACGTGAACCTGGACAACCGTCTGGTGGTGCTGGAGCTCCAGCAGCTGACCGGCCGCCAGCACCTGCAGCGCGTGGTGCTGCTCCAGCTCATGTATCAGATCCAGCAGGGCATGGATAACCTGCCGGTCGAAATGCCGAAGGTCCTGCTGATCGACGAGGCCTTCAACCTGATCGCCACCGGCGAGACCAAGGACTTCATCATCAGCTGGTACCGCCAGCTGCGTAAGTTCGGCGCGGCCGCTGGCATTTGTACGCAGTCTGTCAACGACTTCTACCAGAACGAAGGCTCGGCGGCGATCGTCGAGAACTCGGCGCACAAGCTTCTGCTCGCTCAGGAGCGCGACTCGATCTCGCTGGCCAAGAAGAACGGCCGCCTGTCGCTGTCGGAGGTCGAATACAGCCTTCTGGAGACGGTGCACACGGTGCAGGGCGAGTATTCCGAGATTCTGCTCGTCGGCCCATTCGGCACAGGCATCGGTCGCCTGGTCGAGTCGCCCTTTAACACTCTTATGTTCTCCTCGCACGCCAAGGACAAGGCGGCAATTGCCAGCTACCAGCAGGCGGGCCTGTCGCTGGAGGACGCGATCTGGGCTGTGATCCGCGACCGCAAGGGCGGCGGCGAGGGGCGGAGGTCGGCGGCATGAGCATCGAGATGAGCAAGACCCAAGGGTCGGTCTCGTGGGGCGCGGTGCGCTGGGCTGTCGTTCTCGGATGGCCAGTCGTGGTCGCCGCCGTGGCCTTGCGCCTGGCCGGTCTCACGGGTTTGTCCGAAGAGCTGGCCGAGCGCCCACGCATCGCGGTGATGGACGTCCAGGCCGCCGTCCAGGCGTCCCTGCGGCCGGGCAGCACTGACAAGGAGCTGCAGGACGCGGTCGCGCGAGTGCAGGACGCGGCGCGCCGGCTACGTTCGGCTGGCTACGTTGTGTTGGATACGTCCTACGTCTACGCCTTCCCCGGCGAGTACGAGGCGCGCCTGCCGGAGCAGGAGAAGGCTGCGGGGAGTGCCCATGAACAGCACCGCTGAGCTTGAGAAGCCGCGCTGGAGCCGGAGGAAGGCGATCAACCTGACGTGCCTGGTCGCCATTGCCTGGATCGCGCTGATCGAGACCGTGGGCGCGTTCGTTCACCTCGGTTACGACCCGCAGGTGACCCGGTGTCTACCGTGGAAGGTCTACGCGGTTGGCCAGCACCGCCCGGACGCCATCGAGGCAGGGAGCATCTATGTCTATCGCGCGCACCGCATTCCACTGATGCGGGAGGGGTCGCACGTCATCAAGTACGCCGCGGCTGTCGCCGGCGACCGGGTCCACGTGGACGCCGCTGGTATCGCGATCAACGGGCGCTACTGGGGGCCACTCAATCCCTCGGTCATGGAGAAAGGAAAGGTAGGCATGACGGATGTCACGAAGGACTACACGGTGCCCAATGGGTACGTGCTGATGCTCGGCACGCAGCCGCGGTCGTGGGACGGACGCTACTGGGGTCTGCTCAAGACCTCGCTGATCGTCGCGAGGGCTCGGCCGCTATGGTGACGAAGCAATGCATTTCGGTGGTGGCGTTCGTGCTAGCCATCCACTGCGGGCTGGCCACAGCGCAGACGGCGCCGGCGGGCGCCGCCTCCGTGAACGCGGCCGACCGCGCCGGGCTGGTGCGCGCCGCCGATGCTATCGACCATCCGGAAGCCTACGCCGGGTCTGGGTGGCAGGCGTCTGCCGACGCGGCGGTCGCGGCGCAGAGGGCCCGCAATGGCGAGGATCTCAAGGCGATCGCTGACAGCTCGCCGGAGGCCATGCGCAAGGTCCTTTCCGACGCCGCGCGCACGATGAACCTGCCGTCGCCGGTGGCGGCCGCGTCGGGCAAGGTATTTGCCGAACGACCGAAGGAGCAGCGCACCTATCGCCTCTATGTCTCCCAGTCGATGGGGGCGGGCGGACTTCGCGCGGCCATGGCTTACGCCGCCGGGCGCGCCGACACCGTGCTGGTGCTGCGCGGCCCGCTGAAGGGGCAGACGGTTTCCCAGCTGCAGGTATTGCTGGCCGGGTACGTCAAGGACCAGGCGGTCAAGCACGAGCCCATCCCGAACATCGAAGTCGATCCGACCGTCTTCACCGACCACAAAGTGACCTCGGTGCCGACGCTCGAGAAGCTGGACGCCAGCGGCAACGTGGTGGCCAGCGTGCGCGGCGTGCTGGATTTGGCGTGGATTGACCGAGAGGTCGCCGGTGGTGCTAAGGGCGACCTCGGCTCACACGGTCAGACCTACCCCGTGAGCGAAATCGACCTGCTCCAGGCGTTCGAGCAGAAGGCACAGGACTTCGACTGGGAGACCTGGAAGGCGAAGGCGGCCGAGAGCTACTGGAAAAAGGCGCCGTTCACCGAGCTTCCGCTCGCGACCGCGCGCCGCGTGCGCGAGATCGACCCCACGGTCGTCGTGCCGAAGGACATCGTGACGCCGGATGGCAAGGTGATCGCGAAAGCGGGGGATGCCTTCAATCCGCTGGAGTCGATCGGCTTCCACCAAACGCTGGTCATCTACGACGCGACGGACCCTGCGCAAGTGGACTTCGCGCGCCAGGCGCTCGCCGCCGCGCGCGGTGCGAAGGTCAAGCTCATCACCACAGCGGTGGACCGGGAGAAGGGCGCAGACGGCTACGTCGACATGGAGGTGGCGATGGACCATCCGGTCTACATGCTAAACGCCGCGGTGCGCGACGCGTTTCATCTGGAGCGCGTGCCGAGCACCGTGACGGCAACCAAGAATCGTTTTGTAGTGACTGAGGTGCCGGTGCACCAGGGAGGGAAGTGATATGGCGTTGCTGTTGACGCGCCGGCGAGGGCAGGGCGTTACCGTGGAGATTCCGAAGGGCGACGGCACCGTCGACCGCATGCACCTCAAGTTCGTCCAGTTCCAGAGTGGCGCTTGCCGTGTCGCTTTCGACGCCCCGGCACACGTCACCATCATTCGCGACGAGCTCATTGCCGATTCGGCGAAGGATGGGCAACGTGGGTAGGACGAAGCTGAGAGCCCTGCTACTGCGCGCGATCGTCGGCGCGAGCCTACTTCTCGGGGCGGCGACGATCGCCCATGCCGGCGACGCGAGCGACATCACCGGGACTTCGGCCACGTGCCCTGACTCGAAGTTCTTCTCCGGGGCGATGATTCGCAACGTCTGCTGGAAGTGCTTCTTCCCCATCAAGATCATGGGCATCCCGATCGGCGGTGGCCAAACGCCGGACGACACGGCCGCACCCTTCTGCCTATGTCCGGGCAGGACGATGGGCATTCCGTCGCCCGGTATCACCTTGGGCTACTGGCAGCCGCGGCACCTCTTCGAGATGGTGCGTCAGCCCTGGTGCAGCCCGGTGTTCGGCAGGGCGCTCATCCAGAAGAAGGCCAAGCTTGGCGTCACGGGCCTGGCGCGCTGGGGTGGTTATGAGCCCGGCGGCCAGCAGCATCACGAGTCCGAGGGCAGCTACTACAACTGGCACTGGTGGGCGTACCCGGTCAACATTCTGCTCGATTCGCTGATCGGATCGGTGTGCACCGGCAAGGGCGGGTACGACATCGACATCATGTACCTGAGCGAGATCGACCCGACGTGGAACGACGACGAGCTGTCGTTCTATACGGCCCCGGAGTCCAAGCTGTTCGCCAATCCGATCGCGATCGCGGCCTGTGCCGCCGACGCGGTTGCATCTACCGTCCACAAGCCGATCCAACTCTTGTTCTGGTGCGCCGGTACGTGGGGGCACGCCTATCCGTTCAGTGGCAACGTCGTGGACGACGACAGCCCGCCGCGCACAACGTCTCTTCTCACCTTCCGCGCGTTGGGTGCTCTGCATCGCCGGACGCTCGCGAAGAAGACCTACGGCAATAGTGCCGTCTGCCACAACATGATTGAGCCGATCATTCCGAAACAGCAATATAAACTTCAGACGTTTTATCCCATGCCGGAAAAGCGCAGTAATCACTGGTTAGGGGCGAGCACGTTTGAATGGGGAGAATGGCGGAATATCCCAGTCAAGGGCGAAGATTACGTCATTATGGAGTGGTCTTACACCGAATGCTGTATGACCTTCTGGTGAGCTTTGGGCGGTTATCTAGGCGTAATGTAGAGTCTAATTAGAATAATGGAAATGGATTATCTGCCGTGATTATTTCGCCATCTCGGTACGTCGCCTTGGCGCTCTGCGCCGCGCTTTCCTACGCGGTAAGCGTCGGCGCGTTTGCGCAGGATACGACGCCCACCGTGGCGCCTCTGAGCGCACAAGCCACTACCTCCGCCACTCAGAGCGGCAGTAGCGATGGCGACGCGCTGCTCGCGGCCAAGCCGAACGTCGGCTACACGGAGGGTGGCGAGGCGGGGACCGGGGTGGCCAACATCAACGGCACGCAGATCGACATGAATCGCCTTGTGCCCGGGTCAAGCACGACGGACAAGGACTACGTCAAGAAGCTCCAGGACGCCAACAATCATGAGGACCTGCTTGACCTCAAGGCGACCTACGACCAACAGAACGCGATCTCCGGCAAAGGGACCAGCGTCTTGGAGCAGGCATCCAGCACGGTAGGTGCGTCGGCGACCAACAACAGCGTGACGAAGGCGGACGTCGCGAACGACGGTACGCTGACGGGCTCGTTGGACACCCTGGCCAATGCCCAGAACGGAAACGTGCTCGGCGAGGCGTTCTCGGACTGCAAGGACACGACTGTCGTCACGCCGGTGCAGAGCGAGGGCTACATTACCGACTACAAGACGTGCGAGAAGATCCTGACGCCGCGGGAGCAAGGTGTCGTTTGCACGCGCACCCGCGTGGGTACCGTCTCTACGCCGCGTCAGCCGGGTACCAAGACGGCGGATCTGCTCGTCGAGCAGGGGGCGACTGGGCAGGTGTGCACCCGCAAGACGACGGCGAGCTACTACCGCGACACGCTGCACCAGACGCGTGACGGCGACCTGAACATCACGACGGAGACGGGCGGGCTTTCGTGCCGGCGCATTATGAGCGCGAGCTCGTCCAGTGCGACCACGACGGGAACTGCGCAGGGCGATCTGCCGATCAGCACGGAGATGGGTGGGCTCTCATGCACGCGGACGATTAGTGTCCAAGGAACCGTATCAGAAGCGTACGCGACGTACTTCACCTTGAGCCATTATCAGGGCGGACCGCCTGGCCAGGTTGGGCTGGTTACCAACAGGTCGGTTGATATGTCTGTCTATAATGCGATCACCAATACGACACCAGTTCCTGCCGGCACGGTGTTCAACCGTTATGTTTTACAGGCCGATCCGGGCGTTTCCATTACGAATGTCGTACTTCGTGGTTCGGTTGTTAGCTGGACCGAAAAGATACTTACGCAGTACAACAATGGATACTTTTTCTCCCTTTATTACAACGTCGGTTCAGTAACCGCTTCCGTGGGTGATAGCGGCAACTGCGGTGACCCTGGTAGTTCTCAGTGCCCGACGAAATGGTCTTGCAGCGCATCGGCGCCCTACGTTGTAAATGGACAGACGGTCACCACGGCACTTGCTCAGAGTAAAGCGCCGCTGTATCCCGGCGCCTCCTCGACATGCGTCGTGGCCGCGTTGAATCGTACCTGCGGCGGCACTGCGTCAATGGGGTCGTCCATCTCGATTGGCGACAAGGTGCCGACCGGGGCGACCTACGGACAGTTCGTGCCTGCAGGGCGCACGAGCCTCGGCGAGGCCCTGTTCAACTTCGTCCTGCCCGTCGCTCAGGCTGGCGAAGTGAGCTCGATCCGAGTGACCAATTTCCAATGGTCGGTCACCAACCCGCAGCGCGGTGTAACGGTCTCGCTGACCCAGACGCCGACGCAGGCCAACGGTTGGGTCGCGGGCTTTTCTGTGGCCCGTACGGACTTCTCGTACGTCCCGGCAAAACCCCACATCGTGATGACGTGGAGCGTCACGACTGCGACCACCAACGTGAGCGTGGGTGACACGGGAAACTGCGCGGATACCGGCAGTACCGCGTGTCCCACTAAGTGGACGTGCACGCAGAATGCCCCGACGACGCTCAATGGGCTGGCAGTGTCAACGACGCTCGCGGCGTCGAAAGCGCCCCTGTTCCCTGGTGCGGCGAACACCTGTGTGGTCGGCGAGCTGAACCGCGTGTGCAATGGGTCATCCTCGATCGGCACCAGCATCGGTATCGGCGACCTGCTGCCGGCCGGTACGACCGCAATCTCGGCCTTCAAGTGGTACGTGACCAATCCCGACGCGAACTTGTCGGTTGGCCTTGTGTCGGCGCCGACGCTGCAGAACGGCTGGACCGCCACCTTCAACGTCACCCGCAAGTACATCAGCGGTGGGGCGACACCGGCCAAACCGCATATCCACATGACATGGGATGTGCTCAGCGAGCAGAAGATCGCGACGGGGACGGTGGATGCGGGTGACTGTAACGCTTCGGCCGAGAGCCCCAGCTGCAAGATGGTGTGGACGTGCACCAAGAAGGCACCGGGAACGACTGACAGCGGCGTCCCGCTGACCTATAGCGACATTGTCAACACCGGACGGGGCGAGCTCTACCCGGGCGAAGGCAACACCTGCATCAACGCCGAATACGGCCAGGTGTGCTCTGGCACCGGCGGCAAGCGCACATCCGTGTCGATCGCGGACCAGGTGCTACCCATCACGCGCCAGCTCTACAGCTTCAAATGGGTGGTGTCGCTTCCGATCACCGGCGTGACCGTCACGATGGTGCAGGCGCCAAGCTACGCCAACGGCTGGATCGCTGTGTTCGAGACGACGCGCACCTCTTGGGCAGCCGAGCCACCGGGGCAGCCGAAGGTCACGCTGACGTGGGATATGGACGGCTACCCGGTGTACGGGTTCGAGATCAAGGACAGCGGCAATTGTTCTTTGATGGGCGATGCGTTCTGCCGCGTGTACTGGACGTGCGACACCCGCGCGCCCGTGACGGTCGCTGGCGGCGTCATTCCGGCGGACGTCGTGCAGCAGCAGCCGCCGCTATTCGATGGCGATGGTGGCACGTGCATGGTGGCCACGCTTCACTACGACTGCCAGGGCATTACCCAGACCGAGGGCACGGTGTGCTGGGATGACGATGACGGTACGCGCCATTGCGTCGAGGCGCCGCCGCCGGGGTCCGGTTCGCCTGATTCCTGCGAGGATCTCGAAAACGATCCGACCTGCAAGCTCCAGTCCACCGACTGCGCTGACGGCGGCCGCGGCTCGAACGGCTTCTGCTACATCGAGACCAATCAGTACGCATGCACGAAGGGCGTTCCGGTCACCGATCACACGGTCACGGAGGTAACCACGTGCTCGGGCAACCAGGCGTGCCTTGACGGCTCCTGCACCTCGCCCGACAAGAAGGACGAGGAGTCCTACTCGCGGAACAAGACCCTGGCCACGCAGGCGAAGGCCAACACGGTGTTGACCGACTGGCAGTACACGGGCACCCCGTCGGCCCCGACATCCCTGCAATCGACAACGACCCAGACGACGGACCCGTCGCTGGTGCCCGCATGGGCGAACCCGTAGGAGGCGGGTAGGTAGATGAAGAAGATTCTCAGGAAGCTCGCTGGGCTCTTGGCCGGCATGGCATTGGCCGGCCTGGCCTACGGACAGTCCACCACCAAGCCGCAGATCCCGCCCGGCTGGACCGAGCAGGAAGCGATTCAGTGGCAGACCCAGCACCAGGACAAGTTGCCCGATGGCATGGGCGGTGTGGAATCGCTCAACCTCGACCTGAACAAGCTGACGTTCATGGCGGGCAAGAAGCTGGACTGCAAGAACATGCTCGGTGGCCTGCTCAAGTGCTGCAAGAAGCCCGTCCCGGATGCGAACAAGAGCTGGTGGGACGCTTACCGGAAGAACCAGAAGAAGGCGACCGCGGTTAACGCCACCAAGCTGCTGGATCATGTGCAAGGCGCCTGGTCGCAGATGGACGCCGGTGCTGACCACTGGGATCTGTCGCAGTCCTTCACCTCGAGCTTCGAGAACCTTCTCGGTGGCGGCGGTGATGTGTCCGGTAACGAAACCGGCAACATGGCCGAGGTCAACAAGGCCTTCATGAATGACCAGAACACGCGGGTCAAGCCAAACCTGCAGTGGTATTGCGACGACTCGGACTTCGAGACGGCCGTGCAGCGTAACGCGGGTACCTGTCATTACCTGGGTTCGCGGTGCCAGAGCAAGGTGCTGGGCACGTGCCTTGTGAAGAAGGAGATCTACTGCTGCTTCAATTCACCGATGAGCCGCATGATGCGCGAGGAGCTCCTCAAGCAAGGCGTGGGAGACATGGGTACGGCCAAGAACCCCAACTGCGCCGGCATTCCCATGGCCCAGATGATGAGCCTCAACATCGGCAGCGAGGATGATCTCAATGAGATTATCGGGCGCATGCAGATGGGTGGCTTTCTACCCGACGACGTCATGGACCCGAAGGTTGCCGAGGACCTCTACACCGGCTCGGGCAACAACTACGGTAACCCCAACCGCGTCCCCGTCAGCGGTCGCACTGAGCAACGCCTTGACGACATGGATTATCAAGGCTCCACCGCGGCCATTGAGGCCGACGTGAACAAGACCGTCCCCACGCAGACGTCCGATGCACCCACCGGTCCGGGCGAGATCACTTTCGCCACCGGGTTCTACAGCGTCACCGGCGGCAGTCCGGTCGCTGTTTCGATCACGCGCAATGGCGGTAGTGGCATGGTGTCGGTGGTGGTGTCCACGCAGTCTGGTACCGCTCAGGACGGGCGCGACTACAGCGGCGTCAACCAGACCGTGTACTGGGGCCAGGGCGACGTGGCCAGCAAGACGGTCACGATCAATACCAACGCCTTTACCGGGACGGCCAAGCGCGTGTTTCGTGTGGCGCTCAGCCAGCCGACAGGTGGTGCCGTGGTGACGCCATACACGACCGACGATGTTGAACTACTTCCGGAGAACTGATCGTGAGCCTGATGTCCGCCGCGGCGATGCCGCTGTTCTACGAAAACCTTGCCGGGGAGCTGCCCCCGGACGCCGGCAAGCGACTGCGCCAGTTCCTGTGTACCGAGAAGGCGCTGGGTGACGGCCTGGTGGCTGCGGTGCGTCGCGCCTTTGCCGCCTCAGGAGCCACCCCTAGCGACTCGCTGGACCGTGATCGCCGCGCGTTCGTGCTGCGCTGCGTGAGCATGGTGCTCGATCCGTTCGCGCCGCCCACCTTCGGTGACGGTATCAACTGGCAGAAGCCCGAGTTCCTGGCCATGCTCGAGGCCTGCGCCCTGTTCAGCGCCCACCTCATGCGCGACCTGTTCGCGCGCTTCAGCCAGGTCTCGGGCGCGGCCGACGCGGACAAGCGTGATGGCGTGATCTACCTCAACGGCCGGCCGCTTTCCCCAACCGACGTCGCCGAGCGCATCTTGATGGTCTACCAGCTCACCCACGTCGAGGCGATGGAGCGCGTGCTCGATGCGGCATGGGAGGAGCGGACCAGCGCCCGCTACGCCGACCGCGCCGTCACGACGATGGTCGACGGGCGTGTTGTGTGGTCGACCGATCGGGACGCTTTCAGTGCAGGGCCGGACGGCCTGGTGTGGCAGCGCAGCGGCACGACCTGGTTCGGTGCAGGCCACGTGTTCGGGTCGCGTCCGGACGTGGTTTTCGCGGATCACGCCGTCATGCGGATGAGCCACGCTTCCCTGCAGTCCACAAAGGATCTGTGGCGGGCCGGCCCGCAGGCCGCTCGACCGCAGCTGGTGTAAGTCGTGAGCCGCGAGCGCTGGCAACAGGACTTTGACGAGCTGCGCTCGCGCCGGCCGACCCGGTGGGCGCCGTGGATCGGGGTGCACATCGTGGTGGTGCCGGCGATCGTCGGGCGTGTCTTCGGCCTCGTCACGATCGCGTTCGGGTACCTGATGGTCAGCCGGGCCATCCTTGGCGCGCCGGCCTACGTTCGGCGCTTCCTGCTCGCGCGGGCGTGGGGCAGGGTGGTACGTGGCCACCTCCTGGCCTCCATTGGCGTTCTGCTCTGCGCCGGCGCGGCCGCGCTGATCGGCGCCGACCGGGGCTTCGATGAGGTTGCGCTGGCTGCCGCGCTCAGTGGTGTCGTCTGGCTGGGCTGGCTCGGCCTCAGCAAGCGCGTCCGCGAGGCAGATGCTGTCGCCGCATCGCTTGTCGGGGATGCCGGCGTGCGCGCCGGCCGACGCTGGTGCGGATAGCTCCAGCCGTTCTCCGTACGGGTGGTAGCCCAGTCCGATGGCGCGGCCTCAGCCGCGCGGAGAGAATCCCGATAGGGTGCCTTCCATCGGCACGTCGACCGTGAAGGGGGGGAAGCACACCTGCGGCTCGACCACGTGGCAGCCCTGTAGCCGCACCGACACAAGACCCGTGGCCGTGGCCGCAACCGGAATGCGCATCGTAAAGGGTTCGAGGTATTCCTCGGCCGTGCCACCGAGCCCGTCGGCAGCCATGACTCCTCGAGGCAGGAACGGTGCGCCGGTCAGCGTGCCGGACGCCGATGCGCGTACCTGGATCCGGTCGCGGTAGACGGCGTAGCCGGGCGCAACGGCCCACGTGAGCACTAGCCCGGTGTCGATGCGCGTCGCTCCAACCAGGTGAAAGGCGTCTCGCGCTTCAAGCACCTCAGCGGCCGATGCCGCGATGGGCGCCAGCAGAGCCAGCACGAGGATCCAGCGCATCAGTGCGCCTCGGTTCGGTAGGTGTTGTGAAGCACGGCGTCGCTGCGTTGCTCAAGCACAAACTTGAGCACGCAGGCGTCGTTCGCGGCGTCAACGGGGTCGCGCGTTAGAGCCGCGGACAGGCTCGCCTTGAGCCAGTTGGACGTCGAGGGGTCGGCCAGGATGGCCTCGATGGATGGTGGCATGACACAGGCTCCGTGGTGGAGTTGGTACAGTACGGTCGCTGCCACGGTCCGGATGGGCGAAACACGGGCATCCGTGCGCCATGTTCTGGTCCGGCGCGGCGGTCGCTGCAGCGCCGCGCCAGACAACATCACCGCTTCGCCGGCTCTTGCGGGAACTGAATCATGACCAAGCCGACTGCCACCGGCCTTCGCCGCTATCCCCACACCGACGGGTATTTCCCGGACCTGAGCGCAGCCGAGACCGCGCCCGATACAGCGCTGCCGTGTGTGTGCACGGACCATTGTGCCGATCGCTGTGCCGGTGAGTGCGGGTGCCAGGCGTGCGGGACGGCTTTCAGCGAGTTCTGCAGTGAAGCAGGCCAGTTCGGTGCGGACGGTCATATTGTGGACGAGCAGCGGGCGCTGGCGAAGTATCGAAATATCGGTAACTAAGCTTCCGCGCGGCACATTAGCCGGCAGGCGTAGGACGGTAACGTGCCCAGCTGGAGGCGTCCTCGATCGTCAGCCGACCGCCCGCCGACGCGGCGCGTTCGGTTCGCTCCGTGTTTGCCGCGTTCCATGTCGGCCGCCGACAAACTTCCGCCGGCGCGCCGTTCGTCCAGAGCACGACGACCCAGTCGCCTTCCAGGTTTGAAGCGGTTTTTGTCATGCGCAGTCGAGCTAGAGGAGAACCTGCGCAATGCTCCCACCGGCCTGTCTCAGTGCGTGCGAGGGCGCGGGCCAGACTCAGAAGCCGTATGGCTCCGCTTCCCAATCCTTGAGCACGCGGTAGTCGCACTCGGGCATGACGATCGTTCCGGCTTCGGCCGCGCGGATGACACGCCGGCCGGCATCGGCCTCGACCCGGTTGCCGTGCAGCATGTAGAAGAACCAACCGAAGGGGACGCCCGTGCGCCGATCCAGCTTTTCCAGCGTGCCGTAGAACTCGTAGTCGCTGCCTTTGGCCGCGTTGACCTTGGCAAGCGGGCGGTTGAAGGCCCACATGGGGACCATGTCCAGGGTGCGGCGGCCATTGCGCGGATCTGTCCAGTCGGTGAGCTGGAGAACCCACTGGTCGCACAGGCGGTGCGGGCGGGCGCTGGAGCGCTGCCAGTCGCGGAAGAAGCGCCGGTGCTTGGCGGGAAAGCGATCCCAGCCTGGAAACAGCTCGTCTGCGGTCTGGATCGTGGACCCCGGCCCCGACGACGACGTCACCCGATAGCGCCGGCCGCGGAACTGCTCGCGCTTCACGTCCTCCATCGCGTCCGCCACCTGCAGCCAGGCCTCCACATCGACGATGCGGCGCAGCCGGTAGGCGCGCGGCCGCACGGGCAGGCGTTGGGCAAGCGGGAGTTCGAGGCCCTGGTCAGCCTCTCGCTGGAGTTCGTCGAGCGTGCGCGGCATGCGCCAGGCGCCACCGGGCCGCAGTTCGCGATCGAGGACCTCCTCCTCAAGGTCCACTTCGATCTGCAGGAAGTCTGACGGGTCGCCACTGTGTCCAGCGACGACTGCGTACAGCGTCGTGATCTGGCACTTGCTCAGGCGGTAGCCGGCGGCGTCGAGCCGAGCGCACGTCGCCCGCACGTTGCCGCCATCGCGCGCCACTTGTCCGGCCAGCCACGCCTCGTGATCGTCGGCGACCAGCGTACCGTCGGCGCCGAACACCTTGCGGCGGTGCAGCCACGTGTCGCCGCGCGTCGTGGCCAGGCGCGCAGTGGCCAGGGCGGGCTCGCGGCGGAGGTGGTCGAGCAAGGCCGAATGGTTGCGTGTGGGCTGGCACGTGGACACCGCCTCTTCGAGGCGTGGGTGTTGGCGGAGGTAGGAAGGAACCGGTTGCATCGCGTGTGTGACCAGACTCGCCAGGTGGGCCGGGACGCCAGGCGCGCCGGGAGGCGAGCCTCTAGTACTGCGGCGTCGGCGCAACCGCGCGCGGACGCTGCACGGAGAATAGCGCGTAGCTGGCGGCCAGCAAGGCCATGGGTGCAGGCACCGGGTGTCGCTACGGGCGCCTATTCACGCCGCGTTGGAGCGCAGATAGTGGTCGTAGGCCGGGTTCAGGCAGATCTCCTCGCCAGCCCAGCGACGGTTGAGAATGCCCAGCAGGCGTCCGTGTAACGCTTCTATTCCTCTTGGTCCCGCTCGCGTCTGATCCACGCTGGTGTGTTCTTGTTGACGGGGTTACCTAGCAGGACGTCTGGGTGGTAGGGGGCACCGAACAACTCCTCGAGGACGCTTTTCAGTTTATTTGGGAGGTGCCCTTCGTAGGTCAGCGGCGGGGCGCCAGCCTCGCGGAAGAACTGCGCAGGCGTGCCGGCAGTAATTCCAAGCGACCCGCGCGCGTTGACGATCAGGTGGGCGTTCTCGGCGAAGTCGGTCGTCTCCAGCACAAAGAGGATCCCCATCGGCGGCGGCGCGTGACGCCGATCTGGGAAATGGTGGACTGCCGCGATACGCGCCCTGACATCGAGTACACGCGAAGACTGCTGCTCGGCCGCTTCCCATACCTGCGCCGAAACGTCTTCAAAATCCAAGTCGCCGGAGCCGATGTTGTGCCTCCTGTAGATCGTGGTCTGATCAATCACGTCGTTGGCTATCCGAAGTTTGCCGGCTGGCACCATCAGGCTCGCCGCCAGCACGTCGGCCAGTCTCGCAAAGTCGACCCGATCGTAATTGACCCAGGGCAGCGAGGAGTCGGCGAAGGCGCTTAGGTCGGGCGCGACCATCAGGACCATAGCTGACCGGTTGAGCCGCCGAGGTTTTGGCGGGACTGCTGATAGAGCCTCCGTACGATGCCGTAGTGCCTCCAGCCACATGGGATCGAACGCACCGAGCGGAAGGCGCTTCGCGAGGCGATCAAGATCTCTCATAAGGCTTCGCCCATCAGAAGAGATGGCGTTGTCGAGGATGTCGTGGAACTCGTCGCTGGCCTCATTTAAGTCTAGAAGAGCATCGGTTCCAAATTGGTCGAGCAGATCGTCGTTGTCGAGGAAGGAGGCCCACGCGGCACTGCCGTTTGCGATCGCTCGCTCGACGCCACCGATCACAGTACACAAACCGCCAAACACATCGACGTCGTCGTAGCCCGTTTCGTCGTCGTCGTCGATCTCGGTGGTTTCCAGATCAAGGGCGGCCATGGCTGCGTCCCACAACAGAGCGACGTCGACGCCGTACTTGTGGGCCACAGGCGCAGCGGAGTCCACGTTCGGTTTTGGAACGAGACTCGCGCCGGCTTTTTCGGCGGCTATTGCGGAGCTGTATGGCTTGCCATACAGAAGCAAAGAGATCGCATTCCTTGCTTTGGCTAAAGGCAGGGCGAGACCAAACTCTTCGACTGCCGCCAAACGAACGGCGTCGACTGTCGATTTCACAGAACTGGTCATGAGGTGCTCCAGAGCGGCATGCACGAGCGATCCGTTTAAGGCTCAAAAAGCCGCCACTGGAGGAAACGAAAGTGGTTTGCTTTGCGCGTCGGAGTCGGATCAGCTCACCCTGCGCGGGGTCCGTCAATACGGCTGTCGGTAGGCTACTACAAGCCTGCGGACAGGGAAAAGGGCTGCCAGCAGGCTGTCGAATGGATCTCATGCGCTGTGTGATGGCTACGTGCCAGCCAATTGCCGGTAGCGCTCGAATAGAAAGGCCACGCGCGCCGCATCGTCTTTGGCGCCACGGTATTTGTATGCAGCGTCCACCGACTTATCCAGCGCGCGATGCGCCTCGCGAAGATCGCCAGGCATCGCGTTGGGATCGTAGAGGGCGGCCAGCGTGGCATCCGGATGCACCCGGCGCGCCGCCAGAACGGCATCGGCAGCCTGGGCGATGGCGCGGCGCTTTTCCTCGGCAACGTCCTGGGGCCAAGGATAGTTGTTGTAGACGATGTTGACGGAGTACTGGTAGTCGCTCTTGAGTCGACCCGTGACACAGCGAACCCACGACATGTGCATCGTGCTCGTCAGGATACCGAAGTCGAAAAGCGTCGCACGATCGACCAGGCGAAGCTTGTCCCCGCAGAGGACGGTGTCGTCCAGGAAGGCAATAGGGATGAACTCCCGCCGCTCCGACGAAACTTGCGGCAGCGCGAGGTAGTTTGCGCTCGGAATGAACTCTGTGTGGAATCGTCGCGGCGTGTCCGCGAGCTTGAGCGTTGGCGCGCTCTTGCTCTGGGCACGGAAATGACGAACGGCGGCAACTCGCCGCATGGCCAACGGAAGGGTCTTGAGGGCGTCAGGTTCGGCGTCCCCCAGCCACAAGCACCAACGTTCCAGGCCATTGAGGAACTCTTCGCCACCGAGCCAGCGGCGAAAGTAGGGTGCCGCTCCTGGCTCCTTGGCAATAAACTCGTCACGCTGCTCCGACGTGAACAGGTAGTTGCCGCCGTCGATGGGCTTGTTGCCCGATACCATCTCCGGTACCGCGCACAAGGGCTTGCTTCGTCGTTTCAGGACCACGTTCGGCGCGTCGGCTAGATACGGATTGATGTGCTTAGCCGGGAGCGCTGTCGGTTCACCCTTGATCCCGTTCTGGTACAGGTAAAGGGTGTGCTTCTCCGGCTCACGCAGTCCGAAACCGACGATGACGCAGTGCACCGCGGCTACCCCCTTGCCCTCATTCGTCCACTGGAACGTGCGGTGCGCGAAACGGATGTGGACGTTGTGTTCCAGCATCCACGGCCACAGCACGCCTACCTGTTCGCCCTGGGTGATGCTGTTGGTCGAGACGAAGGCCACATCGATGTGCGGGTGGCCTTCGATGTACTGCGCCGCTTTGACATACCAGGCGCCGACCAAGTCGAGCAGGCCTCCGTTGGGCAGCTTCGCAAACACCGGCGCCACGTCCGCTCGCTGCGCGTCGGACATGTACTTGGCGCCGACGAACGGAGGATTACCGAGGACGTAGTTGCACCGCTCCGGGGGCAGGACGTCGCGCCAGTCGGTCTGCAACGCATTGGCACACAGGATCGTCGGCGAGGCCACCAGGGGCACGGTGGCGCGCGTGGTGCCAAACCGCTCGGCCGCCTCCAGGTTCATCTGGTGGTCGGTGATCCACAGGGCGACACGCGCAATGTGAACGGCCGCGTCGTCGATCTCCAAACCGTAGAACTGCCGCACACTGACCCGGCAGAGGGTCGACACGTCCAGCACGCCGCGTTCGTTGCCCCACAGTTCGGTGATGAGCGCCATCTCCAGCCGGCGCAATTCGCGGTAGGCGATCACCAGGAAGTTGCCACAACCGCAGGCTGGGTCGAAGAACGTCAGCGTCGGCAAGCGGTCGTAGAGAGCCCGCAAGGAGGCGCGCGTGCGCTTGGGCGCCACCAAGGCCTCGTGCAGCTCGTCCATGCACAGGGGGTTGAGGAGGCGCAGGATGTTTCGCTCGCTGGTGTAGTGGGCGCCCAGCTCGCGGCGGGTGGCGGTGCGCTTGTCTGTCGGGTGCTGCTGTTCCAGCACGCCCTGGAACATGGCGCCGAAGATGGCTGGTGAGATGCCGGTCCAGTCCAGATCGGCGCACAGCAGCAGGAGTTGCCGCAGCGCATGATCGAACGCGGGGATGCGGGTGCGCTCGGCGAACAGGCTACCGTTGACGTATTCAAACGCGGCCAGATCGGCGTCGAGCGTGGACTGGCGCTCTTCGTGAGGCGTGTCGAGCACCTGGAACAGCTCGGCGATCCGCACACCGAGATCCTTGCCGTCCTCGCGACTGTGCTGCACCAGCCGCGTGAACTGGCCGTTGCTGCCGAAGATCCCGGTGTCGTCGGCGAACAGGCAGAACAGCAGTCGGGTCATGAAGACTTCGAGGTCGTGGCCGGTGAAGCGGGCCTCGAGCAATGCCTGGTGCAACTCGGAAACCTGGTAGGCGGCCTTGCGGTCCGCTTTCGACTCCTCGGTGATGGCGGCCGCGTCGTCGACAAGGAAGCCGAACCAGTCAGCACGCTTGGGCAGGTCCTTCAACGCGCATTCGTGCGTGCTGCCTTCGCGCAGATCAGTGAGGCGGAAGCGAGCGAAGTCGGAGGTGATGATGTAGCGCGGCCGCTCCGCCTCGTGCAGGGCCAGTGCGTAGTCACTCGCCTGTGCGAAGGCCGCCTCCAGATCCTTGCCGCGGCTCTTGTGCTCAACCACCAGCAGGCCGGGAATGAAGCTGTCGATGAAGCCGCGGCTGCCGCCGAGCTTGGTCACTGCCTTCTCGTAGAGGGTCGCTGATTCGGGCTGGATACCGAAGCACTCGTAAAAGCGTGCCCAGAATAGCTTGGCGTCAGCCTGCTCGCGGGCTGCGCTGGCCCAAGTCTTGGCGAAGGCGCTGAGGCGCCGGCGGATGTCATTACGGGTTATCGCGGCCATGCCGGCCTTTCCTTTCCGTGGGGTCTGTGTGCGGCAAATACGAACCGGCCACTATCACGTTACCACTGGATCGGGCGACGCCCGAAAGAAGAGGCCAAGGGCTGGCAGGAGGCGGTTCGCCCTCGCGCGAGGGGGGGCGCTTCCAGGCTGGCGTTGGTCGACGGTGTGGGCCTGGGAACCGGTAGCAGGCGCCGTTGGAGTGCCCCTGGCAGGAGCCGTCGAGGGTGGGTGCGGGTGCCGCCGGGAGGAAGCGGCGAAGGGCGCGTTCGGGTTCGAGAGAGGGCCGGTGTCGCGCGGAACCGGCCGAACCGCGACGCCAATTCAGGCCGTGTCGGCGCGTAGAAAATGGTCCTCGTAAGCTGGGTAAAGGTGTACTTCCTCGCGGGTCCAGCGGAGGTTGAGCAGTCCCAGCAGACGGCCGTAGTTGCGGGCGAACGCCAGATCACCTGCACCGTGCTGCCAGCTCTCGAAGAGCGCGAGGATCTCGCCGGACAGGTGCCGCATCTCAGCCGCGTGGGTCTGCGCAAGCGCTTTCGTCGCGGGATGGCGCTGCAGCGACGTGAGAAGCTCTGCATCTTCGCGCCGGACGTGTTCGACGATCAGCCCGCGTACCTGACGCAGCCGCGCGCGGCCGGCTTCCTTACCGAGGCCGAGGTGGCGAATTTCATCGAGCAGCTGCCGCATCCAGACGTGCTGGTCGCGCAGGAGGTCAGTGAGCGGTTGCATGTAGGGGATTCCGTTAGGGGAACCCGCAGTGTGGGCGGTGAGGACCGCAGCGGGCACTGATGCAGGTCAGTTCGCAGGAGCGACTTGCCGCATGCGCATGCACGGACCAGACGGTGCGCGCTTTGAAACCGCTGATACCGCCGGCGCTGTAGGTTGGCCATCAGAATCGCCGTCAAGTTTGGGGACCGCCAGCCGCTAGTGGATAGTGGTGTCTCTCAACCACGACAGGACGAAACATGAAGGTACTCAGACTCGCTCTCGCCATTCTATCCACCGCGGTGCTGGCAGCGTGCGGCTCCGCCAGGGATGCAAGCAAGAGCAACTTCGAAGCGGCCATCAACAAGCACTTCGCGGACGACTGCACTCCGTTGAGCTTCGGCTTTGGCCAGCTCACAGGGGTCAAAGGCACCGATCACGGCTACCCGGTGATCGTCCGCGACACGAATTACGCTTTACAGCCCAACACCGCGGCGCGCACAGCATTCGACGCGCTGGCAAAGGCAGGACTACTCACCTCCAAGCCTGCACAGATCCCCTCGTCCGGGCAGGAGCCGGAGACCGGCACGGCCTACGCTCTGACCGAAAAGGGCAAGCAATCGCTGGTCAAGCCCGGCAGCGTATCTTTCTGCGTGGGGCACCGTCGCGTCGATGAGGTGGTGCAGTTCAGCGAGCCGTCCGACGGTCTGGGTCAGACCATGTCCGCGGTGACCTACACCTACACCGTTGTCGATGTTCCGGAGTGGGCCAGCGATCGGGCCGTTCGCGCTGCCTTCCCCAGCCTCAACCAGCTGCTAGAGCCGCACCAGAAGGCGCAGGCCACCATGGTGCTCATGAACGACGGTTGGTCGATGTAAGCCGACCAAGGTGGGGACAGCTGCTGTCCCCACTTGCATCACGAGCGCGCACGGACCACTGGCGAACGCTGTGTGGCAACTCGGAGCCTCGTCGGTCACTCCCGGTCGGGATCGTCAAGCCATGTGTATTCCGCGCCGGCGAGCCAGGCGGCCATGCGCCGCGAGCCTCCGGCGCGTCGAGTGCGACGGTTTCCTCGACGTCCCACTGGCCGCGGTCGAAGGGCGGCTGCTAGAGCAGGTAGACGCGCGCGCCACGCCGTCGTGATAACGCGCCCCGGTCGGGGAGCGCAAGGGGAATCACCGCCAGTTCCTGACGCAGGCGCAGCAGAGACAGGCGCTGGCCCGCCAAGCGGTAGAGCGAGTCCCCGTCGCTGAGCGCACTGAGACTGAGGTATTCGGACCGGGATGGCGGTACTGCCGCTGGGTGGCCTCAACGATCGGGGTCCTCGGCAGGCCAGAGCCGCTGCAGCTTCCGGAAGCGGCGCTCGCCGGCGCGCCGTGCTTCGGGGTGGGCGGCGTACTTCGCAGGCATCCGTGGATCCTTCCACCGCCCAGCCTGCTGCACCTCGGCGTCGGTTGCTCCGGCCTCGACCATGTCCTGGGCACCACCAACCCGGGTCGAGTGCCCACTCAGGTGCGCCACGGAGACGCCCGCCAGGCGCGCCGCGCGGCGGAAGATCACGCCAACTTCCTGGGTGGTTAGCGGTGGCCAGCGTACGCGCTCGCGGTCGGCGGCGTCGGTGATGGCCTCGGGTACAGGCCGAGGCTCGTGGTCCGCGTCGTGCTCGCGCACCGCGTGGAAGACGAACGGCGACGGCCCAGCGACGGAGCGCCACGCCTCAAGGTCCTGCACAGTCTCGGGACGAAGGTAGCGGATGAGGCCAACTCCCTCCTGATCCGTCTTCGTCTTGCCGAAGCGGTAGGTGCCGCTGCCGTTCGACTCCACCGCAATGCGGTCCCACTCGGCCGACACCAGCTCGGCCGAGCGCATCATGAGGTCATAGGCGGTGTTGATCAGCGCGGCGTCGCGCAGGTCGCGGCGGCGCTGGGCGGCAGCAACCACCTCGCGGTCCTTTGCCTTGGCGCGTCGGCCAGGTCGCGGCCGCTCAGGATCGCGCAACCACGCCGTGGCCTGCTCGACCGCGCCGAAGCCGAACGGCTTGGCCTGCTTCTGTTCGCCGGACAGTTTTTTCCGCACGCGATCGCGCCACCACAGTTGGGCGTTCTTGCCGTCCATGGGATCGGGGCAATGGCAGCGCCAGTTCATGTGGGTAATCGACCACAGGTGGTGCTGCAGCGTGGCCTTCTTGCGTCCGGCGGCGATCAGGATGTCGATGAAGTCGGCGACGTCGTCGAACGCCGACGGCAGCACCACGCGATCGAAGTGGAGGCAGAAGGCCAGCCAGTTGAGCCAGTCGGAGGCCAGGCCGCGCGCGCTGTTGGCCGCATGGACCTCGTAGTCGAAGCGCTCGCGGTGATCCCGGTCCGCCCGGGTCGCCTTCACCTGATCGGCGGTCAGCTCCAGGCGCAGCTGGTCCACCGTACGTGGCGCCAGGCCGGAGCCACCGGGCACAGCCACTTGTTCCGGGGATCCCAGCAGCAGCGCGACGGGTGGGCTATGCCGTGCCCGCGCCCTGAGCTGGGCACGCTCGGCAGCCCAGGGTAAGGGTGGGTAGCGCGGCTCCTTTGGGGCGCGCGGTTTTGGCGGCCGCCCACGGCGGCGCGGCGCGGGCGTCTCAGTCATGGGAGCTAATCCAGCCGTCAATCGCCGCTTTCAGGCGCGCCTCGGCGGCGCGCTTGTCCGAGGGCACGGGCGATGCCGCTTGCTCGGCGGCGCGCCACGCGGCGGCGGCGGCCAGCACGTCGCTCGCCGGGGTGGCGCCGACGCTCAGCAGGGCCGCGGTGTCGCCGGCTTCGGCGCGCTGCCAGCCGTCGGGCGCGCCGCGCCAGACTTCGCCCGTCTCGCGGTCGACGGCGAGCCACTTGCCTGGCGCGCGAGTCCTGAGGGAAAGGGTGACGGAGTCGGTCAGCTCCGGCACCGTGCCGCCGTCGCGCAGCCGCCGGGTCGGGGTCACCGCATGTTTGCGGAAACACGCGATGAGATGGGTGTCCGTGAGCCAGCGGCCCGCGCCGTCGCTGGCCGGATCGTGAAAGCGGCGCATGTAGTTGGTCAGCGTGTAGCGCTGTCCGCAGTAGGGGCAGGGGCCAACGACGTGGGTTCCGCTCGGGTGGGCCATCTCAGGCGTGCTCCGGGTTCACGGTGAAGCTGGCCAGCTGGCGCTCCGGCGTGCGTTGGGCGTGGGTCTGATTGAGGCACTTGCGCTCCCCCACGCGGCCGCGGCCGGCCAGCAGGCCGGTGCGGCCCCCGGTAGGTGGTGGTGTCGTCGCGTGTTGCAGGTTTTTCATGGTTGCCATCGCGGTCTCCTCACGATCAGTCTTTGCGGTCCTACGCCTTCGCTTCGGCCAGACCGCCCAGCGCGGCGCAGCGTGCGCAGTAGCGTTCGTTGAGATGCGACCGCGTGCCCCACGCCGCCAGCGGCACGGCGGTGGCCATGGTGCGGGCGCCGCACAGGGCCAGGACCGCCTTCGGCGCCCGCGACAGGTGGTAGTGCCAGGCGCCGCTGATCCCCTCGGCCAGGGCCAGCGGCCCGTTGAAGTAGCGCAACGCCTCCTTCGGCGCGGCGAAGCTTGGTTCGGCCAGCGTGGCACCCTCGGGACTCTGCAGCTGCCAGCGGTCGTTACTGAGGCGCTGCACCAGCGCCAGCGTGGCGGCTGCGAGCGTGATCCGCTGGACGTTCCGATCGACGCGGTGAAGAGTCGGGGCGGGGAGCCGTGCCGGCGCCGGGTCGCCCGGCTCGGGGCGGGAGCGCGCCAGTTTTTGGTCGGCTAGGCGTCCCGTCCGGCCGGCGCTCTGCCGCCGGCGGCGGCCGGCGCCCTCGGGGTCGATGGTATGCGGCGTCGCCGGCAGAGTGGGCGGCGGGCTCGCGACGCCAGCGACAACATACTCCAGCGCGGCGCGTTCGACCGCGCGCTCGGCCAGCTGCAGGGCGTCGTGCTCGCTGAGCGGGCGGAAGATCTCGCCGAGTTCGCGCATTCGGCCGGCGGGGAGCGCGCCGGTGGTGCGCCACGTGAGGAGATCGCGGGCGCACGGCACCAGGTGGTCTCGCGCAAACGACCGCGCGGTGTGCAGGATGGCGTGCGGCTCAGTGGGCGCCACGGGGCGACTCCTTCACCCGACCAGGAGCCGGGCCGACGGTTTCCGCGGCGTCGCCGGCGATCGCCGCACGCACTTGCGCTCGAATCGCCTCGCGCGTAGCGTCCGGGGCGCGATCCCACAGGACATCCTTGGCGAACGTCAGGAAGCCCTGCAGTTCGGCATCGTCGCGGCCGCTGGCCACGTCGATCGCGCGCTCCAGCGGCGAGCGCCGCGTCGCCAGCGCGGTGCCGGCGAGGCGGTCGTACTCGGCCCGCAACGTCGGATGCGCCAGCGCCAACTCGAGCACGTAGTGCAGCGCTGCCGCTTCGACCGCCACGCGGTCTCTGACCGCCCTCGGCACACTTTCCATGGTTTCCTCCCGCGCCCGGCCCATCCGGCACGCCGAGTGTACGCCCTATTTATCATGCTGCAACAAGGGCCATTGTCTATGCATGATACATATCTCTCGAAGGCGTTAGCTGTACGCCAGTAATGCAGTGCTTTTCAGCGTTATTGACAGCGGATCGGCGCGGCGCGCATGATGCGGCCCAACGCGGCCGTCAGCCGCACTCGAGTGCCGATTTCATGCCCCCTTCGCCCCGTTCCCGCCGCAACGGCGCCGACAGAGACGCTCAGGCACGCGCCGCGTGGCTTGCGTTGATCGACCAGCTCACCAATGGCCAGCCGGGCGCCCGACGGACCTGGACTGGCGATGAACTGCTGGTGGCGCTCTGCGCATTCGGCGACACCGGCCAATCGGTGGTGGCGCTGACAGGACGCCTAAACGCGTCCGCGTCGGCTGCTCCGCGGGCGCGGGAGCAGGTGGACGTGGAGCGCTTCGGGATGGTGCACTTCACGCCGGAGACTACGCCCGCCGGCCGATCCGTCGTGGCCTTCCCGACCGTGAGTGGGCAGGTCTGGCTTACCCCCGCCGCGCTGACCTACCTGCCGTGCCCGGCGTCGCCGGCGGACGGCGTCTTCGTGCTCACCGTTGCCGACCCCGTCACCGCACCGCCGGGTCAGAAGTTGCCCGCGCCCGCTTACCTGCAGGAGGCCGACGGCGCGGGGCAACGCCCGCGATGGGTCGCCGGCGGCCTGGTGCTGGCCAAACACGGCAGCGCGGTCGAGACCGGCATTCTCGCGGCGCCGGACGAAGTCTGGTTCGATTTCCCAGCTCTGGTGCGATGGGTCGGCCGGACCCTCGGCACACCGCCGCCGCGCACCACGGCCGAAGGCCTCGACGATCCGGCGCTCTTCGACACGCTCGTGGAGGCGCTGGCGCGCCACCGCGCCACCGCCGGCGCCGCACGCCAAGGCGCGAAGGCCACTCAGGGGGACGTTGACGCGATCGCCCGCGCCGCGATCGCGATCGGCCTGCAGCCGACCGTGGCGATGCTGACCCGTGTGCTCGGCCGCGGCTCCGCGTCGACCCTGCACCCGCTGCTCAAGTCTTTCTACAGCCGCGCCGTGTCCGAGGGCTTGCTGCCCGGGGCCGAGGCCGTGCCCGTGCACGATGTGCCCCCAGCGTTCCTGACCCTGCTCGATCAGCTGCGCGCTGCGGTCCGCGCGGAGGCCGAAGCCGCGCTCGCGCCCCAGCGCGCCGCGCTCGCTGAGCGCGAGGCCGCCGCCGCGGCCCGCGAGGCGGCCCTCGCCGCCGACCAGAGCGCCCTGGTGAAGGAACGCGAGGAGTTGGCCACCGTCGAGAAGGAACGTACTCGCTACGTCAGCCACCTCGAAGCCCAACTCGCCGAGGCCATCCGCGAGCGTCAGGAGGCGCGCGACATCGCCGCGGGCCACGAGGCGCTCATTCATCGGCTCGAGGCGGAAGCCGCCGCGGCGCGCATGCAGCAGGCCGACGTGGCGGCACGCACCGCAGCCGAACTCGACCAGCTCCGCGAGGAGCGGGCCGCGCTGGCGGCCAGCGAGCGCGCTCAGTTGCAGACGATTGCGCGTCTCGAAAGCGAACGCGACAGCCTCCAAGCCGCGCGCCAGGACCTCGCCGACCGCCTCGCCCAGGCCGGCCGCGACGCCGCCGCCGAGCGCGAGGCTGCCGAGCGCCGTCTGGCCACGGCCCAAGCGGCCGCCGAGGCGCGCTGGCAGGCCTCCCACCAGCAAACCGTCGACGCCCTCGACAGCGCTCGTTTGCAGTGCGATACGGTCACCCGCAAGATGGGTGCCCTGCAGTCCGCATTCGACGAGAAGCGGGAGGCTCTCGCGGTCGCCTTGGCGGAACGGCAGGCGGCACAAGAGGAGCGCGAGCGACTGGCCGCGCTTCTTGGCCGCTTGACGGACGCACCCACTCCCAGCATAGCGAGCGGTACCGATGAGCAGTGAGAACAAGCGACCCGGGTTCATTACCGGGCGGCAGGTGGCCTACGTTGTCGCCGGCATCGCGGCCGTCCCCGTGTTCGTCGGTGGATTGGTTCTGTCAGCGATGGGCATTGACGTGACCGGCAGCAAGAAGGCGAAGGCGTCCGCCGCCGGCACCGCGGCGCCTCCGCCGGGGCCGTCCCTGGCCGAACTGATAGCGCGGATCCAGCAGGGCGCGATGTTCGCGATCGACACCAACATCCTGATGGAGAGCGGCTATCTCGGCGCCTTGGATCGCTTCCTGGAGGCGTTGGCGGCACGTGGCGCCCACATCACCATCGGCGCCGCGCAACGCGAGGAAATCCAGAAGCTGCGGAAGGCGGGCACGCCCGAACAGCAGTCGAAGGCTTCGGCCGCGAGTCGTTGGTTGACCGCCGGCACCCAGCGTCAGGTCATCCGGTTCCTGGATGCCTCGTCCGGTCGCCGGGAGACCTATCTGGACGACGTCCTGGTGCGAGAGGCCCGCGCGCACCTTGCGCACGCCGCAGAGGAACACGCGTTCGTGTACGTGGTGACGGACGACGTCGAACTCACCGGGCGGCTCTATTCGATACCTCTGGCGCTGCAGCGCGATCCGTCGGCCCTCGTCGTTGTCACGGGCCGACAATTTGCAGCGCTCACATCGCATTCGCTGGACTGACCGCCACGCTCCCGTTACGCCACGCAAGAGCAGTGCGTTACCCGACGGCGGACGGCCCGTCTCTTGCATCGCGGTCAGCGGAACGTTCAAGTGAGCATGGGACGACAAAATCGGTCATCCGGATTTGGCTGTGTTTCACCACAATGAAATCCGGTTTATCAGCTGATTAGTTTTTAAGGAGTTGAGCCGTGGATGAGCGTCGAATTGGCCGGTTTTTCGTCCGGCAGGAGCTGTTCGAGCGGGTGAAGGAGTGCATGGGTATTGCGCTGAAAAGACCTGTATCAGACGAGGAAGCAGCGGGCTTTCTGGCGCGGGACCCGCCGCTTCTAGGCCGCATCGTCGGATACGACGAGGTGGACACGGAAGATAGCCAGCGCATTTGGGAAGGCTGCCGTGCTGACCGATCTCTATCACGCTGACGTGTGGTTGACCACACTCGAATCCGGATTCCCAAAAAATGTCCGTTCCATTCGTTGAGGTGTCCTCCCACGATCACGGCACCCTGGAAGGTAGGGCGCATGCGATCCAGGAGGCTGCGAGAGCCGCGTTCGTCGCGATGTAGGGGTTTGGGGAGCAATGGAACGGAAAACCGGGATAAGGATAAATATTCTTTGTCTGTCATGGATTTAGGGTCGTGCCCGGATATGGGAAAAATTGGGTCATAGGCCTCAAACATGGCTTACGCATCCCGCTGCTTGCCCCGCTTATTAGTCGATGGAAAACCCCCGGCTCTGCCGGGGGACTCTCAAAGTTTGACGGCTCCGGGATTTCGCTCCGCGCTGTGTTGCTTTGTGCTCTTGATCTTCGCCGATTGCGAATAGGCCCCTTTGAGGGGCCAGCAATCGTAAAGCCCCCGGCTTTGCCGGGGGATACTTACTTCGAGCCGTCGCCGGCGATGCCTGCTCGGCCAGCTAAGCAGTAAGGCGCGACTCGGCGGCGGTAGCCCGAGTTTCAAGCGACCGCATGGCTAATTTTGCCCAACCCCCAAAAATGTAAAGCGCGTCTTTCGATGTTCAATGTTGCCGGCGTTTTCGAGGCGGTGCAGGTGTCTGAGTTAACCGAGCCTCTGCGGCTTTCGCCCGGGCTTCGAGCGACTGCACCGCCGTGCCCATCCCTTCCAATTGACCGCGAACTGCGGCCAACTCGATGACCATCCGATCCCGCTCTGCGACAGTAGTGGCCAGTGCTTCAAGGCGGATATCACGCTCAGCCAACTCGCGACGATGGCGCCCTGCATCCAAGCGTAACTCCGCCAAGCTGGCCTGCTGCTGTTCCAGTCGCTCTCGCGCTTTGGTCAGCTGGTTTTCCGCGCGCCGCTGGCCTTCGCGTGCGGCGTCGATCTCCTGCAGCATGCGTGCTTGCGCGATCTCCAGTCGCTCATTCGCTTTATCGCGTTCGATCTGGAAAGCCGCATCTCGGCTCGAGATCGCGGCTTGGAATTCCTCGGCCTGTTCGGTTTGAGCTTGACGGATACGTTCGATCTGTTCAGCCGTCTCGGTCTGCAAGGTGATGAACCTTTGTTGCAGCGCCTGCCCATCCTGCAGAGCTTGGTTCTTCGCACCCATCTCGGTCTCCACACGCGCTTGCTGCGCGGCAACTTCATGTCGAAGTGTTTCGCACTGTTCGGTCAGTGCTGTCGCCATCTCCATGGCATCGGCGCGCGTTTGCAGGGCTGCATTCCGCTGCTGCTCGGCCTCCGCCAAAGCGGTCTCCAAGGCGCCCCGCTGTTCGGCAAATACCGCTTCGCCCTGCTCGACAGCGGACACCCACAGGGTGCGCATCGCATCGGCCACAGCGGCCGGGAGATCGGCGCCGAGGGCGTCCGCTTTTGTACGTTCGTCCTTCCACAGCTTCAACTCGTCATTGATCGTCGTGCGGCTGCCCTGCTGGATGGCCGTATAGATCTGGTCGACCGTGATTTCGTGGGGTCGTTTGCCGCCGACAACGAGCTGGGCAGCGGCTTCGCGGGTACGTTGGCGGGTATCACTGACACGGCTCATGGGCATTCTCAGTTGCTGGCGGGTCAATTTCGCAGGATATGAATCATGTATATCATAGTATTACGTTATATGTGTAATGATTAAATCAAGAAAGTTATGATAATCCCTATAATCGAAAGTAATTCAGCAGTACGCTGGTGGTCCCGCGGCATTGGACATCGGTAAGCATGACTGAACATCCTTTGAGCCTCGCCGTACCCCAGGCCCTGCCTCCTGTCCTGTCGGGATGCGCCGGAACCAACCGTGCTCCGGCGAACGTGGCCAGACAGATTGCGGCCAATGACGACGTGGCGGCGATCGGCCTGTGGCTGGCGGAATATCACGACTCGCCCCATACCTTTCGCAGCTACCGCAAGGAGGCAGAACGGCTGCTGCTCTGGGCCACGCAAATACGTGGCAAGCCGGTGTCGAGCCTCACCCGCGAGGATGTGATCGCCTACGAAGCATTTCTCTGCCATCCGCCCGCCACTTGGTGCGACGACAGTCTGGCCCGTCGTGGTGAGCATCGGCGCCTGTTCACGGGACCATTGGCCGAGCGCAGCCGACGTCAGGCCTTGGGCATCCTCGCAGGGCTGTTCAACTATCTCGTACGCGCCGGCTATCTCGCCGGCAGTCCGTTTGTGTTGCAGCGGCGACGCGCGCGTCGCGGGATGCCCCGTGCTATCGAGCGCTATCTGGACCGATCCCTTTGGGACGACGTGCTTCACAGCATCGACGGTTGGCCACGGTCGACGAACCGGAATTGCCAACGCTACGAACGCGCTCGTTGGGTACTGCGTTTCCTGTACGAAACGGCTTTACGGGCTTCCGAGGCCGCCGCGGCCTGCGAGAGCGATTTCCAGCGCGTTCGTGGTCGGTGGTGGCTCCATGTCGTGGGCAAAGGCGACGTCGAGGGTCAGATCCCCCTCAGCGACCATCTCATGGAGGATTTCGCGCGCTATCGGGGCTTCCATGGGTTGCCGCCCGCGCCGGCCGACAATGGCAAGATACCGGCCATTCTGGGGATCGCCGGCCGCGCTTCTGCGCTCACTCCCACGGCGATCTATCAGATCGTCAAGGCCACCTTCCGGCATGTTGCGGATACGCTCCAAAAGGAAGATGCCGCCAAAGCCTCCCGAGTGCGGCGGGCGTCGACTCATTGGCTACGGCATACGGCCGCTACGCATCAGGCCGAAGACGGAACACCGATCCACCACATCCAGCAGAATCTTCGCCACAGCTCGATCGGCACGACATCGATTTACCTCCACGCAGAAGAAGATTCACGGCATGCAAGCACAACGAGAACGCGAGCCGACGCCTCGCAGCAAAGAGAAGGAGACCTGCCATGACTGACCCCGACGATCGTTTCGGCATGCCCGCCAGTGCTTTCAAGGCGGCCAGGGAAAGTCATGGGCTGGATAGCCCCGTTTTTCGGGCGGGCATGTATGTACCCACCCGGCATGAAGTGGCCACGTTGTCTGCCACCCAACTTTTGCCGATCGTGATCGACTGGATGTGGGAAAGTCCGTCCGAACTGATTCCAGACAATAAACAGATTGGGGAACTTCGCGCCCTGCTGGCGGCCCGTCCTGATGCGGATGAGCCGACACTGCGAGAACTCATCACCGCGTGTGATGATTATTTGAAAATTTGATAGCGTGCTCTTTTCAACCGGGTTCAGTTGGAAAATTCGTCCGAAGGGTGCGGTTGTTTAGTTCGCCTTCGGCAGGCCTTCGCGACCGGCGGCCAATTCGCTGGCTGGCCATATGGTCAACCACACGCCACGAAACGGCTGTACATAAAGAGCTATGCGTCGATCGAGAGATGTCACCGTGGCTGGGTAGCTCACGATCAATCCTTGTGGATGTGCTTTTGCCCACACCTGCACCGATTCGCCTTCGGACAGCTGCGCAATAGGTAGTGTCAATCGGCCCAGAAAGTCGAACTGACCGTCGTACGTTTCCAGATTGGCGACGGGTCGACCCTGAGCTTCGGCACGTGCCAGTAACACGGCCACAGGCTTGAGATCGAAAGCTGGCCACCAGGTGAGCGTGAATAGACCATTGGCGGCAACGGCACCCAGAAGGCCCACCAAGGCAATGCGGTGCAACTCACTCCTTCCTGGCAGAAGCAGACCACCCAGCAAGAGATAGAGCACGCCGAACGCGGTGCTGAAAGCCCCCAACGCGACGAGTTGCGTATCACGTATCAGCCCGTGCGCGATGAGCTGCGGAAGCGCCATCAGGAACAGACCGGCGCCAACGGCTAAGACAGCCAGTGGCCAGGGACTCAGCCAGCGGCTGGTCGCCAGCGACGCATGGTTCGGCTGCCATCGAGTCACGGCGGCGGCGAACAGCAATGCGAAACCTGCACATTCGGGCAACAGGTAATACGGCTGCTTGCCGCTGATCAGGGAGAACACCAATAACACCGGGACCAGCCAAGCGAACACGAAACGCAGTCCCGGTTCGAACGGACGACGCAGGGCACACAGCGCGAACCACAGCCTCGGCCAAAGCGCGAACGGAAATACCAACAACGGTAGCACCGGCAGGTACCACCAGAGCGGTTTCGCATGCGCGAACGCTTCCACGACTCGCCCTGCCGTTTGATGAAACAGCAACTGCTCGCGATAGGCCGGACCACCGATCGAGGCAGCCGTGAGCGCCCACGCTAGCAACATGGCGCATCCGGTCAGCACCGCCAGTAGTCCGCCGGCGTACCACCGTCGTGACTCACGCCGCGCCCAATCGTTCCACAGTGGCCCGAGCAACCAAGGGAAGGCGACGTGCAACAGCATCACCGGACCTTTGGTAAGCAACCCGATTCCGAGCGCCAGGGCGAACCCAATGAAACGGGGCGCTTCACGACGCGAGCTAGGGGTAAGGCTGACCAAGGCAGCAAGAACACAGGCGGCGAGCAGCACTTCGTACATCGTTTGCAGGCCGAACAAGAAGGCGTAGGTGAAGGCGCATAGCACCCACGGCGTGGCTTGCGCAACCGCCACGCGTTCAGGGAACAAGCGGCGTGCGAGCACGGTGGCAAGCACCAGCTCGGCAGCCCCCATCATGACTTCGAGTACACGGGGCCAGATGTCGCCCACTCCGGCGATGGCCCATCCCGCATGAATCAGCCAGTACAGCATCGGCGTTTTATCGCTGTAAGGTGCGCCGTTGAGCATTGGCACGATGAAACTGTGCTGATGCCACATTTCCCAGGCGACCGAGAGTGTCCGGGTGGAATACATCGGCATCGGGCCGTGCATGAAGATTGCGGCCAACGCGGCAGTGATCCACAGCGGAAGCCAAGGCCATAACAGACGCAGCGCATCGAAACGGTTTGAATGGGACTGCATAAGGCAACCGGCTAGTGGAGAAAGCGTGCGACAAAACACGCATGCCAAAGTGCTCTACATCGACCGAACGTATTCGGTCGATGCGATGACCCTGTCAATGGTTGAAGGATGACAAGGGTGGCGAAGCCGTGGGTATGCCGAAACTCAGCCACTCGGCAGTGATGGCAGCCACGTCTGAAGCACTCATGGTCTCGGTATCGATGGCCGTATTTTTTTGCCCGTATGGGCCGTATTTTCTCAAACAAGTCACCGAGAACAAGCCTAGTGTTGGGGTGCCGCTGGCGACGGCCAAATGCATCACGCCACAGTCTGCGCTGATGAAACCGTCCATGTTTGCGATCATCGAGGCAAGACGACGCAGATGACGCGTGTAGTAAGAAGCAAAGTTGCCGTCTAGCAGTGTCTGGCCATGTTCCGCGATCAGCTCGACGATCAGCACTTCGGGCTTCAAAGTTCGCAGAGCACCGACATATTGCTTCCACCAATCTTCACCGTATCGTTTGGCACCAGTGGCGTTGGCGAATATCCCGATAACCGGTCGGCTTATTCCTGACCGCTGTCCTGAGGCGTCAAGTACAGCGACGAGCGCCTGCCGGGCTTGCTGCTTCTCGCTATCTGATAGCCCCAAATTGAGTGGTGGGTAGGCTCGATCTACCTTTCCCGTGTAGGCTGTGCGAAGCAAAAAAACACTGCGATGTGCGAGGTGCTCCGGGCATGGCCAGTTGTGCCAAGCCGAGTCCCTTTTCCCGAGGGCATCCGGAAAGCCCAATTTGAAACGGGCCTTGACGAAGGCCAGCAGCAGCCGTCCGGACTGCGAACCGCTGCAGGCGTCGATGGCCAGATCGTAGGAATTGCTTCGCAGTTGCCGAAGCAGCGTGATCGTCAGCCATAGATGTCGTGCGATTTTTCGCGGCAGGCTGAATACCCGGCGAACCTGGAAGCGGTGCGCGAATAAGTCCTCCGCTGCACCACCGCCACAGACCAGGTCAATTTCCGATCCGGGATACAGCGCCTCGATTTCGGCGAGCAACGGACTGAGCAAGATGGCATTGCCGAGCCGGTGATTGGGACGACATACGAGTACACGGTGGATACCGCGAGTTGGCAGCTGGCCCGGCTCGCAAAGTCGGCTTCCGACGGCGCCAAAAAGGCGGCCAAAACATTGCGCAACGACGCGATGGCGCAAAGCCTCCCAGCGCCGAGAAGTGGAACCTGTTGGTGAGTGGGATATCTGGGATGGTGCGTCGCTATTTTTCATCGAAATTTTATCAATACTGTCAAAAGTGGGGCTGTCGCTGCAGCGGCCCTTGCTTAGCCTCCGCTTAAAATCACAAGAGGCTTCTTGAATTTAGTTTTCGTGAAACACCAGCTTTGACTGTACGACATAGGAAATCAAAGCGCCTGTGACTCCCGCGATGAGGAATATCAGGCCCCCCGACAGTCCCATTTTTGTTCCCAATGCGGTGAGCCCCGAGACGACTGCCGCATTGCCCAGCTGGAGCACCGCATAGCGCGGAAGCGCCTGTCTCTTTGGCGTATCACTTTGGAACGTGAGCCGGCGCTGCATCCAGAATGTCGGCGGGATCGGCAGTAAAGTTCCAAAGATCGCCGAAACGACCTCGCCGACGCGAAACCCATAATGCAAAACCATCGAAATGCAAAAATAGAGTAGGAATCCCGTACCACCTGCTAGAAGAAAGAAGAAGGTTCGGCGGACGCCATCATTCAAGGTGATCGATCGGAGGAACATGCTTGAATAGCTCATTGAATGTTGACGCGGAGAGGGAGCACTTGCTTTTCGCTGGCGATAGCCGATTGAATAAGCACGCTATCCATCCTTCAGATAGTTGCCGCACGCTGTGTCGGCAAGATCACCCACAACAGTACCCCGCTCACGATGGCCAGGACGCCGAACACCCCGAACGCGATGCCTGCGGTGGACTGCTGCCAAATGACGCCGAACATCAACCCGGCAGGGATGGCTCCTAACCCCGAAATCATCGTGAACCATCCGAAGGCGGTGCCGCGGTCCGCTTCCGTCGCCAATGTGCTGACCAGCGTTTTTTCCGCGCCTTCGCCGATGCCGCTGAGCAAGGCATAGACGACCACGACGATCCACAGGCCCAGGATATTTTCCACGAACGCGAACAGCAGCAAGCCCACGCCGTAGGCCAACCAGGTGGAGGCCACGACCGTGACTTTGTTGAAACGGTCGGAAACCTTCCCGGCACGCCAGGCGACCCCGGCTTGCACGGCGCACAACACGGCCCAAAGCAGGAGCACCTGGACGTTACCCATACCGATTTCGTGAGCACGTAACAGAATGAAACTCTCCGACGCACTGGCGAAGGCAAAAAGCAGGAAGACGGTCAGGAAGCGCCGCGACGGAACAGTCAACGCACGCCAACGCAAAGGCGCTGGCGTCGTTCCGGGCTTGATCGTTTTCGCCGGCACATCCTTGACGAGAGTCATCAAAACCACCAGCGCGAGGGCCGCGGGAATGGCCGACAGCATGATGACCACGCTGATGCGATGGCTGATCCACAGCAATGCCGCTGCAGCGATCAGGCTGCCGCCGACCGCACCGGCGTAATCCAGGGCGCGATTGATGCCGTACGCATGCCCTCGCAATGCCGCCGGCGTGGCATCGGCCACCAACGCATCGCGGGGGGCACCACGCACCCCCTTGCCGACGCGGTCGAGACTGCGCAGCAACATCACGACCGGCCAGTTGAGCGCGAGTCCCACGAGCGGTCGCGCGATGCTCGACAGACCATAGCCCATGACGACGAAGATCTTGCGCCGGCGCCCACGCACATCCGAGCGACGACCGGCCCAAAGACGAACTCCGCTGGCGACCGCGTCCGCCACGCCGTCGACCAGGCCCATCGCCACCGGACCCGCACCCAACGTCGTGACCAGCAACAGCGGAATCAGCGGCGCAACGATCTGCGATGACAGTTCGTTGAGGAAGCTCACGAAGCCGAGCACGATGATGGTCTTGGAAACGGTTGACCTCATCGGTCGTCTTCAGCGAACCGGATGCGGTTCCGTACGTCCCCATCTTCCGGGTTAGAAGCAGTCCGTGGCTTATCGGGTCGGCCGTCATGCATGGTTGGAGTCCGCAAGGGTGAGCGTTAGCGGCTCACCGGACTGCTGTGGCCATCGCACCGTCCATCCCAACCGTTCGCAAAGACGACTGATCAAGCTCAACCCAAAGCCATTGTCGGACCGCCGTTGGTCAATCCTCGCGTTCGTCATCTCACCAACCTGCGGCCATGGGCTCAGCTCGATGCCCGTGGATGCGATGACTATGGACACCACGGCCCCGTCCGAGAGCTCGCCCGCTCGGCGTAGCAATTGCCCAAACACCAACGTCACAGCACGTTGGGGCGCCAACACGGTGATGCTTGCATCGCCGTGCAGTTGCACGGGTGTCGATGGAGGCATCGTCTGTGCGTCGACGAGGCGCTGCCATGTGGCACGCACAGGAATGGGTTCGGCAACGATCGCCACCTCCGTCTCGTGACGGGCCAGGTAAAGCAGCGTATCGAGCAGATCCGTCAATTCGGCGGTACGTCGACGCACGCGCTGGATGGCGCGCTGACCGGAAGGACCTACCGTGGCGTCTTCTGCGAGCAGATCGACGCTGGCCTGGATCACCGACAGCGGTGAACGCAATTCATGGCTGGTGTCGGCGGTAAACTCCCGTTCGCGCGTCAGGAACGCATCCAGGCGTGCCTGGTAGTGCTCGAAGGCGACCGCCAGCGCACCGACCTCGTCATTGGCGAAGTGGGTGCGAAGGCGATCGTCGCGGCGGGGCGGCGCCGAT
This sequence comes from Rhodanobacter sp. FW106-PBR-R2A-1-15, assembly GCF_058789735.1. Lineage (NCBI taxonomy): Bacteria > Pseudomonadati > Pseudomonadota > Gammaproteobacteria > Lysobacterales > Rhodanobacteraceae > Rhodanobacter > Rhodanobacter sp. FW106-PBR-R2A-1-15. The sequence goes on from NZ_JBYTEM010000002.1 coordinate 75,276, forward strand.
GCTTCGACCCATTGCGCCAGTCGCTGAACCGGTGCAATCAACCGCCCGGCCAAGAGCAGGCCCAGCGCGCCGGAGACCAGCGTACCTATGAGGATGACACCGGCCATCAACCAACGCAGAAACGTTTCGCGCTGGGCGATGTCGCTCAGATCGATGACGAAGTACAACCGCTGGGTGCCGTCGTCGGAGACGGCGACATACGTCTCCCGATCCCCTTCGCGATCCAGTATGTGTGTCCCCGGTGGCAGGGCGGCCATTTCCGCGGGCACATCATGGCGGTCGCTCGCCCGACTCACATACGCATAGATCCGCTGGGAGGCTGGCAGGGGTGTACTTGGTTGAGTGTGGAGGTGCGCGATGAGGTTGCTGGTTTCGACCTGCAGCAACTCCGTCATCAGGATGCGTTCGAAGTCGGCCATGGAGGTCAACGCCACAGCGGCGAACAAGCTCGACAGCACCACCCCGAAGGCGAGGAACGCCAAGACAATCCGGGTGCGGAGCGTGAATCTAAGGCGCATCGTCATCCGCCAAACGGTAGCCGATCCCGTGCACGCTATGCAGCAGCGGCTTGTCGAACGGCTTGTCGATGGCCTGGCGCAGGGCATGCAGGTGTGTGCGCATGGCATTGGCGTCGCCCACTGCCTCGCCCCATAGTGCCCGGGCCAGGTCGGCGTGGCTGACCACGAGCGGCGAACGACGCATCAAAACCTCCAGCAAGCGCAGGCCTGCACGGGATACCGAGACGGAAACACCTTGGCGCCTGACCCGAAAACGGGCGGCATCGTATTCGAGATCGGCGACCCGCAAGGGCGCGCCAAGGGGGGGCTGCACGCGCCGATGCAGAGCATGCAGCCGCGCCACCAGTTCCTTCATGGCGAACGGTTTGACCAGATAATCGTCCGCACCCTCGGCGAAACCGCGCAGCTTGTCGTCCAGCGTCTCGCGAGCGGTCAGCATCAACACCGGCACATCGTGCTGGGCGGCGCGAAGCTGGCGGCAGACCTCCAGACCATCCAGCCGCGGTAGCCCCAGATCCAGCACGATCAGATCGTGCGTGCCCGTCAACGCCAAGCGCAGCCCGGTCATACCGTCGAAAGCATGATCCACCGCGAAGCCATGCAGCTCCAGGTAATCCCACAGAGTGGTTGCCAAGTCACGGTTATCTTCGACAAGCAGCACACGCAACATGGCCGCTAAGCCTCCGCGGGGTGGGTGTCGCCCGGCGTATCGCGCTGGAAACGACCGTAACGCAGGGCCAGCGTGGGCAGCACCAGCAGATTGAGCGCGGTGCTGGTGACCAATCCGCCGAGAATGACCAGCGCCATCGGCCCCTCGATCTCGCGACCCGGAGCGCCACTGCCGATCGCCAGCGGCAACAGCCCCAAGGCCGTGACCAGCGCGGTCATCAAGATGGGCGACAGGCGTTCTTGCGCACCGCGCAGGGCAGCCTCCGGTCCCCATGTCATGCCTTCGACATTGACCAGATGATCGTAGTGCGACAAGAGCATGATCGAGTTGCGCAGGGTAATGCCAAACAAGGTGACGAAACCCACCATCGAGCCGATGGAAAGGCCGCCGCCGGTGGCGAACACCGCCAGTACCCCACCGACCAGCGCGAACGGCAGATTGACCAGCACCAGCAACAAACTGCGCGTGCTGCCGAGCACCATGAACAACAACAAGATGATGGCAACACCGGCGATCAGCGAATTGATCAGCAGATCATGCGTGGACTGGCTCTGCGCCGCAGCCGCACCGCCAAACTCCACGTAGCTGCCGGGCGGCAGCGCGACCTTGGCGGCAATCTGCTGTTGGGCGGCGGCGACAAAAGCCGAGACGTTGCCCCCGCTCACGTTGGCGGTCACGGTCTGCACGCGCCGGGCACCATCATGCAAGACGACGTAGCGCCCCGCATCCTCATAGACGTCGGCCAGTTCTTTCAGTGGGACATACGTGCCGGCGGCGTTGCGAATCGGCAAGGCACCCACTTCGGCCACCTTGCCACGTTGTTGGGGCGCGAGGATGACCGAGACATTGAACACGCGGTTCCCGTCGTAGACCTGGCCGACCTGATCGCCTTGGTAGGCGGTGCGGATGGCGTCGAGCACCGTCACCGCATCGAATCCCCAATGCGCCAGCGCTTGCTTGCGCAAGCGTACGACCAACTGCGGCGTACCCGGCGGTGACTGCACTTGGACATCCGCCGCGCCGGGCAGCTGCGCCAGAATCTTCGCGACGTCCGCCGCCTTGGCGTCGAGCGTGTCCAGATCGTTGCCGTAGATATTGACCGCCACGGCGGCGGTAAAGCCCGACAGGGTTTCTTCGACACGCTCGGTCAGGAAGGTCTTGACCGCGAAGTTGACGCCGGGAAATGGTGCCAGCGCCTTGCGAATATCCGAGACAGCCGCTTCTGCCGCATCACCGCTGAGAGGTTTGAGATCGACGTTGAACTCGCTGTATTGCGTGCCCCACGTGTCGTCGGCCTTTTCGGCACGCCCGGCATTTTGCGACACCGAACGGACGAAGGGCAGCTTCAGCAGTGCGGCGGTCACATGGTTGCCGATGCGTATCGACTCCTGCAGCGAGGTCCCCGGCACCGCCGACATGTGCACGATGAAATGGCCTTCGCGCAATTCCGGCAGAAAGCTGCCTCCGAAGAACGGCAGCGCCGCCACCGCCATCAACGTCACCACTACGACCACCGTCATGACCACGCGATAGCTGGTCTCCACACGCAACAGCATGCCGCGATAACGATCCTTGGTCCAACGCACCAACGGCGCTTCGCTTTCCGGCAAGGGGCGGTTGGCCAGCAGCAAGTAGCACAAGGCGGGGGTGACCGTCATGGCGACCAGGAGCGAGGCCAGCGTCGCCAATACATAGGCAATGCCCAAGGGCGCGAACAGGCGCCCTGCGATGCCTGACATGGTCAGCACGGGAATGAACACCAACGCGATCGCCAGCGTCGCGTAGACCACCGCGCTGCGCACTTCCAGCGAAGCGTCCAGCAGCACCGTGAAGACGGCGCGGGGTACCTCGGCATGCCGATTCTCGCGCAGCCGGCGGTAGATGTTCTCCACCACGATCACCGCATCGTCCACCAGCAAACCGATGGCGATGGCCAGGCCGCCCAAGGTCATGGTGTTGAGGCTGAAGCCGAAATATTCCAATACCGTCACGGCGGCGAGCAACGACAACGGGATCGCCACCAGCGAGATCGCGGCCGTACGCAGGTTGTACAGGAACAGCATCAGCACGATCACGACGAGCACGCCGCCGATCATCAGCGAAGATTTGATGTTGCCTGTCGCCGTCGTGATGAAGTTGGCGGGACGAAATAGATCGGCATGCAAGGTGATGCCCTGCGCGGTCAGGCCCGGCTTCATACTGGCCAGCGCTTTTTCGACGCTCTGAGTGACCTCAAGTGTATTGGCACCGTACTGCTCGGAAATCACCAACTGGACGGCCGGATGGCCCATGATCGAGGACGCCCCGATGGGCGGCTCCGGGGCAACGACCACCTGCGCGACGTCACCCAAGGTGACATTTCCACCCGCCTGATGCCGCACGATGGTACCGGCGATTTCCTGCACGGTGAGCGCTTGCCCGGCGCTCTGCAGGACGATGCGCTGATTGGATGTGTCGATGAACCCGGCACCACGCACACCCGTGGCCCGACGCGCCGCCGTCAGGACGTCGTCGACCGCGAGATTGTATTTGAGCAATTGCTCCGGGTGGATCTGGACCTGGTATTCCTTGGTATCGCCCCCGAACACCGCAACCTTTGCGACGCCCGGTACCGCCAGCAACGCCGGTTTCAGCGTCCAGTCGGAGAGCGTGCGCAGCTCCATCAGCGATCGCTTGTCGGAAGTCAGGCCGATATCCAGCACCACACTGGTGGAGGAGGTCAGCGGCGACATCACCGGCACCTGCACGCCTTGCGGCAACTGGGTGGCAAGCGCACCGAGACGCTCCCCGAGATTCTGCCGATCCCGATAGATGTCGCTGCCCGGATTGAAGGTGATGGTGATCACCGACAAGCCCTGGATCGATTGCGATCGCAGCGCCTGCAGCCCCGGCAGGCCGTTGATCGCGTTCTCGATCGGTTGGGTCGCCAACACCTCCACCTGTTCGGGCGCCAACCCTGGCGCTTCGGTCTGAATCGACACCTGCGGCGGGGCGAATTCCGGAAACACGTCGTATTTGCTACGCGACAGTGTGAGCGTGCCATAGACAATCAGGATGCCCGCCAGCACCAGCACCACACCACGAAACCGCAACGAGAAGCGGACGATCGCCGCCAGCAGCCCCGGCGCGTCCTGCCTCATTGCTTGTCTCCGTCTTCACCTACGGCAATGCGTGACCGCTGCTCTTCCGAGAGCAACAATTGCGCGCCCGTTGCCACAATCGGTTCGCCCCGAGCAAACCCCTGGGCCACGAACCAGCCGCCGTCCACCGGGTTGTCGACCGGTAACGCATGGCGCACGAAACGGTCAGGCTGGTTGCGGCTATAAATCCACGATCGACCCTGCCACCACACAACCGCCGAGCCGGGAATCATCGTGCCTTGTAACGACGTGCCCGAGGGCAGATACGCGGTGACCGCCATGCCCGGCAAGAGACCTTCGGCCGACACGGCATAGAAGAAACTGGCCCCCTGCAGACGGGGATCGGTGCGTGGCGCGGGCGAGATCAAGGTGGCGGCGTGAAAGTCACCATTGACGCTCTGCACGCGCGCTTGGGCAGGGGGCTGGGCGAGTGCGGTGGTCGCCGGCAACACCACCTGGACCAGGACTTGCTGGCGAGTGACCAGACGCGTGAACAGCGGCATATTCGCATCCGCCGCCTTGGCCAAGACGTCGCCCCATTGCTGGCTTGCGGTCTGCTGCGCGGCGGTCAGCGCGGCTTGCGCCGCCCGCCAAGCGGCTTGGTCGGCATGCCATACCGCGGCGGCCGCCTGCAAGACCTTGTCGGAAATATTGCGTTCGTCGCGATGCAACGATTGCAGTCGCTGGTATTCGGCGTGGGAAGCCTGCAGCGCCGCCTCGGCCTTGTCCACCTGGGTTTGGGCGGCGACGTTGGCGTTGCGCAACGCGATCAGATCCGCTACATCCAGCACCGTTCCGAACGTTTGCAGCATCGGACGATGGGCCATGGCCTGTTGCGCGACCACGACGATCCCGCTCTGCTTCTGATCCGCCGTATCCAGCGTGACCGCCGTTTGATCCTGCACCTGCGACACGCGCGACGGCGCCTTCACCGGAGCCTCGCGCTGGGCCTCCGTGGCGCGCTCCTTCTGGCCAGCCAGGAATCCCCAGACCGCCAGAGCCAGCACGATGGCGCCCAGGATGGCCGCGAGAATGGATTTCTTGTTCATGGCTGGGAATCCTGCATGCGGGGCGCGTTTTCAAGGGTGTGAATGTCGGTCGCAAGTGCACCCAAGGGGTGCCGCATGGCATCTTCGAGCGCGCCCAGCGATTGCTGGGCCTGCAGGAGGGTATCGAGACGGGCCAGTTCGGCCGCGGCCAATTCCACCTGGGCGCCGATCAGACTCAACCGATCCGTTTCGCCCGCCTGATACAGCGCCTCGGCTGAGCGCGCCGCTTTGCGTTGGGCCGCCAGCAAGGTATCGGCGGTACCAAGTTTGCCGACAACCTGGCGATAGCCGGCCAGCGCTTGGTCGACTTCGCCGATCGCCTGCGCTTGCACGGCAAGAAAATTGGCGGCCGCCTGCTGGCGATGCGCCTGGGCTTCGGCGATCGGCCCCTGATTGTGGTTGAACAACGGCAGCACCAGCGATAGCCCCAACGACCACTTGGCCTGTGCGGCATCCCACAGAAAACCCGGACCGAGCGTGATGTCGGGATATTGCTTGGCCACTTCGCCTTGCAACGCGGCCTGACTGGCTTCGTAGTCGGCCAGCGCAGCGCGGACATCGGGGCGATCCCGCAGCGCTTGACGTTGCACGTCATGCGACGGCAACGCGCTCAGGGGTGGCATATGCTCGAACGTCGTCATCGACAGCGTGACGCCATGGAGCGCACTCACCGGCAGACCCAACGCCGACGCCAACTGCACCCGGTTTTCAGCAAGACGCTTCTGCGCTTCCTGCAGATTCAAGCTGAGCTGGTTGAGCGTGATGTGCGCCTGGATGAGCTCCGGCTGCGACGCTTCCCCCGTTGCAGTCCGCCGTTCGATCAACCTGACCAGCTCCGCTTGTCGCTCCTGTTGTCGACGCAGCAAGGGCACGGTGGGATACACGCCAAGCAAGCTGCTGCGCACGCGACGGCGGACTTGCCACGCGGTCTCCGCGATATTCAAGCGTGCCGCTTCGGCCAGTTGCTGCGCCTGTCGAATCCGGTCGCCGCGTTTGCCTGCCGTCTCGATCGGTACATTGATTGTTGGGCCCACCGTCCAGGGCGACACGCCAGCAGGGGCATCGACGTTGTATTGATTGGTGAAATCCAACGTCGGATTCGGACGGGCGCCGGCCGTGATCACTGCTGCCTCGGCGGCGCGCCATTTGGCGCGTGCCACATCGAGATCCGGCTGATAGTACAGAGCCACCCAAGTGAGGGAGCGCAGATCCCACGAGGATGGCCCCGTGGTCGGGTGGTACGCGGAGTCGTTTCGCTGCAGAAACGCCTGCAGACTCGGATCGTGCAACGAGCGGTGCTCGAACGCAGTGACGGTGGCGGCCGGTTCAATCGGCCGTGGCCGATAGCTTGCGCAGGCTGTCAAACCGAGTGCCAGGCCGACGACCACGATGCGTGTAACGTGCTTGTTCATGAATCTTCCGCGCAGGAGATCAATCGGTTCTTCACGGGAACGTGCCTGGTGCGACATACGCCTTCGGGCAACTGCCATCACGCATCATCGGTGTCCCCCTCATGGCATCGCCCGTGGGGGTGGTGCCGTTTCGTGTCGGCTGATAATGACACCGGTCGCTTCGCGGCCCAGCTCACGAAACGGCAGCCCCTCGCTCCGCAGTTGTCCCACCAGGTTGTCCGCGACCAGGGCGATCGCATCATTGCTGGAGCGCCAGCGCTGTTCGAACGTGGCGAGGTCGGCGATGTAGCCGTCCGGCCGCGACGCCAAGCCGGGCGTCAGATCATCGGAATTTTGGTCGACCACGGTGATGGGGCGCCCAAGGTAAAACGGCAACCCTCGTAAATACGCATTCACCGTGAATACCTCGGTGTGCGGCCCGAGCTCGGGCTGGATGAGACGAGCGACGGGTGCGGCGGAGCGCATGTCGACGAAGGGCTGCGATGCCACCAGCGAAAGCTGCCATCCGATCAGGGTGGCCAAGGCAAGCCCATGAATGGCGGTGCGGCGACGGTCACGATGCAAGGCCCACGTACCCACCATCGCGGCGACCGCCATCAGCAACAAGGCCAACGACACCCCGCTCAACACGTCCTCCAATACCTGTTTCGGAATCGCCGTGCGTGCAGCGAGCATGACCACGATGGCTATCGCAGCGCTGAGGGTCGCCAGAGTGGCGATCAACCAAAAACGGCGCGCCAGGGCCTGCAGCGGCAGAACCGTGGCCGCGCGTCCCAGCAACAGCGCCAAGGCAGGAAACACCGGCAGAATGTAGAACGGTAGCTGGGAATGCGAGGCCGAAAAGAACACGAAGACCACGCTCACCCAGACCAACAGGAAGCGTTGTGCGGGTTGGCTGGCACCGATAGCACGCCACCCGGTCCTGTTCCATGGCAACAGCAACGTCCAGGGAAACATGCCGAGGATCACGACGGGGAGAAAGAACCCAAAGACCTTGGAGCGACCGTCGGCCGAGGTCAAGAACCGCGTGAAATGCTCCCGGATGAAGAAATAGTCGAAGAAATCCGGATGCAGGCGGCATATCAAAATGAACCACGGCGCGCACAGCACCAGCAGCACCAGTACACCGGGCACGAGGGACACGCGCCGCAGTACCCCCCAGTCACGCTGCCACAGCATGAAGATGCCCAGGATCATGCCGGGAAACACCACGCCGATCAGTCCTTTGGAAAGCACCGCCAGGGCCAGCGCTGCCCACATCAGCAGGTTCAGTCGTGTGCGCAGATGCCGCGCGGTCGGATCGAACTGCGCCACCAGAAAACACGCCATGCCCACCGCGAGAAACGCCGTGACCCCCATATCCAGCGTGTTGATATGCGCGGCGAAAGCGAACAGTAACGAACTTCCGAGTATGGCGGCCGCGTAACCGCCTGCTTCACGACCGAATAGCCGCGCACCGGCCCAGCCGATCGCCACGATCGCCAGCAATCCGGTGAGCGCGCACCACAGGCGTGCGCTCCACGGATGCGCCCCGAAGAGCGCATAGGCGGTCGCGCTGGCCCAGTAATGCAAGGGCGGCTTATCGAAGAAGTTGAAACCATCCAGGCGGGGCGTGATCCAGTCGCCGCGGGTCAACATCTCGTAGGCGACTTCTGCATACCGCCCTTCATCCGGTTCGCCAAGCGAGCGGCCTGCCAGTCCGTAAAACCAGGCCGCGAGCCACCCGATCCCCAGCAACAAGGCGGCCCCGCTGAATCGCGCGTACCAGGCACCCGCGGTGCGAGCGTCATTTTGAACCGTGTGCTTGACGCTCATCGAGGATCCTTGATGGGGAGCGATGCGGCGACCACCGATGGCGGTGTGTCGGTGCCGCGTGGCGAGGGCATCGCCAGCACCTGACACGCCGCCTCGATCAGATAGATCGGCCGCTGTTTGACTTCCGCGTATACACGGCCGAGATATTCGCCGAGCACGCCCAATGCCAGCAGTTGCAGACCGCCCAGCACCAGAACCACCACCATCAGTGAGGGATAACCCTTGACCGGATCACCCCACAGCACCGCCTTGATAAAGACCCCTGCGCCATAGCTGAAGGCGCACACCGACGTCGCAACACCCACGGCCGTGGCCAGTCGCAGCGGCAGAATGGAAAACGACGTGATGCCTTCCACCGCCAGATTGAACAGCCGCCAGTAGTTCCATTTGGTGCGACCTGCTTGGCGAGGGCTGCGCTGGTACATCACCGCCGTATGGGGATAGCCGATCCAGCCGAACAGGCCCTTCATGAAACGTTGGCGCTCACGCAACTGGCGCAGCGCGGCCACCGCACGCGCCGACATCAGGCGGAAATCACCAGTATCGTGCGGCACGTTGAACGCCGCCATGCGCGCCATCAAACGGTAGAAGAGATGTGCCGTCGCTCGCTTGAACCAGCTCTCGCCTTCACGGTGTTCGCGAGTGGCGTAAACCACGTCGTAGCCAGCGCGCCAGCGCGCCAGCAGTTCAGGAATAAGTTCGGGCGGATCTTGCAGATCGGCATCAATGATGACGATGGCATCGGCCTCATCCGTCACGGCGTCGAGACCCGCGGTCAGTGCGGCTTCCTTGCCGAAGTTGCGGCTCAAGCGCAGCGCGCCGATGCGCGGGTCTTGGCCCATCAGCCGGTTGAGTACGAGCCATGTGCCATCGCGACTTCCGTCATCGACATAGATCACCCGCGCATCGAGCGCCATCCCATCGAGCACGCCGACAAGACGCGCATGAAACAGGGGGAGCACTTCCGCTTCGTTGTACGCGGGCACCACAACGGTGAGACGGACGGATGGGGCCACGAATATCCCTGCGCGCTATGACATCGTCGGCACAGTAATGAGCAACCCGCGCGTCCCCACTCAACGACTTCTCAATTATTCGTTAAGCGTGCTCTGGACAATTGAATCTGAAACGACCGGCCAGCGGGTCGTGTGGACGACGACGATTGACTGATCGCCTGGCACATTCACACCGGGTATCGTCACCACCTCGTTCTTGACTCTATGCTGGCACTGACGAAGCAGCGATAACGAAGCTCCTGGTCGCTGCAAAAGAACAAACTCTCCGGGCAATTTGAATGACGTCGGCCTCTGATTCTCACCGTCTGAACATCCTCACTTCTGAAGAGGTTGAAGACCTGTATGGACTGCCCAAATTTACCGACGACGACCGGAACCTTTACTTCGACCTAAGCCCAGCGGAAAAGGCCGCTGTCGACGCACGCACTCCTGCCGTCGGCCTGTATTTGGCATTGGAGTTGGGCTACTTCAAGGCCAAGCGACAGTTCTTCACCTTCGAGCAGGGCGCCGTGGCCAATGACCTGTGCTACCTGCTCGGGCAGTATTTTCCGGGCCAGACCGTCGAATCGATCAAGGCGCCATCCAGGCCCACGCGCGGTGCCATCCAGCAAACCGTTCTCGACCTATTTGGGTACCGCGTGTGCGACAACGTCGCCAAGACGGAGCTGGAGCAAAAAGCCCAGCGAATCGCAACACTGTCGACCCAACCGCTGTACATCCGGCGTGAGTCACTGCAGCACCTGAGCAACGAACGGATCGTGGCGCTGCAGTACACGACGATGCAGGACATGGTGGGACGGGTGGTGACGCACGAACGCCATCGCGTCACCCGCCTACTCGAACAGGCGATGACCCCAGCGGTCGAGCGAAGTCTCGACGACTTGCTGCGGGCCGACGAACAGATGTATCGGATCAGTGCGCTCAAGCGTGAACCGAAGGACTTCAGCTACAAGGAGCTCAAGCGCGAAGTCGAACGGCGAAAATTCTTCCAGCCGCTGCACGAGTTCGCCCAGAGCTTTCTCGTCGCGGCCGGCTTGTCCAACGAGAGCGGCAAGTACTATGCGTCGCTGGTCAAGTTCTACACGGTCTACAAACTGCAGCGCATGCCCAAGGGCACGACGCGCCTGTACCTGCTCTGTTTCGCTTTCCATCGCTTCCGACAGATCAACGACAACCTCATCGAGGCGTTCATTCATCTGGTCGACCAGTATGAAAAGCAGTCCAAACACGCCGCCGAGGCGGCGATGCAGCAGACGCTGGTGGACGCCAGCGAACACTTGCAGGCGGCGGGCGAGGTGCTTCGCCTGTTCATCGACAAGTCCATCGCCGTCGACAGCCCGTTCGCCACCGTCCAGAAGAAAGCCTTTGAACTGCTGAAGCCGGAGCGCTTTGCGGCAGTGGCCGACTACCTGCGCAATGTCGCTTTCGACAAGACTGCCTTCCAGTGGTCCTACTACACCACAACGCTGTCGCACCGATTCAAGCGCAACCTTCGGCACATGTTCTGCGAACTGGACTTCGCCGGCCGGGTGGAGGATGCGCCGCTACTGGATGCGGTCACGTTCCTGCAGGAGCTGTTGCGCGCGGGCAAGTCGCCGCGACAGACCCAACCGTCACTATTTCCCACGGCGATGATTCCGAAGAGCCTGCAGCGCCACCTCTTTGCCGAGACTGACGAGGCAGGCGATGCGAAGGATCAGGGCAAGCGGTTGGAAGTCGATCGTTATGAGTTCCTCGTCTATCGGCTGTTACGGAACGCGCTGGAAGCCGGAGACCTGTTCGTCAAGGACAGCAACGAATTTCGTCGCTTCGAAGATGACCTGATTAGCGACATGCGCTGGGAGCAGCGCGAAACAGTCCTACAGGAGATTGGTGTACCGCTCCTGATGGCCCCCATCGAGGACACGTTGAGCACGTTCCGTGAGGCGCTGGAAACCCGGTTTGCGCAAGTGAACCAGCGTATTATCGACTCCGCCAACAAACACATCAAAGTCACCGGCCGTGCCGAGAAACGACGGTGGAAGCTGATCTACCCGACGCCTGAAGAACCCGTCAGCGGCTCGTTCTATAGCCAGTTACCCGGCACCGGCATAGCCGACCTGTTGAGATTCGTTGCGGGAGCGACGGGCTTCCTGGGGGCCTTTACCCATGTGCTCGATCGCTATGTCAAGCATGCCCCCGATGCCCGCGAAATCCTGGCTTGCGTGGTCGCGCTTGGTACCAACATGGGCTTGTGGAAGATGGCGGAAGTTTCGGGCCTGAGCTTTTCGTCATTACAGGGCACCGCACGCAACTATCTGCGGCTGGAAACCCTACGGGCCGCCAACGATGCCATCACGAATGCCATTGCGACCTTGCCGGCGTTCCATCTGTACGACATCCGCGACGAGATGCATTCCAGCAGTGACGGGCAGCGCATCGAAACTCAGATCGATACCATCAATGCCCGATACTCGCCGAAGTATTTCGGGTTGCAGAAAGGCGTGAGCGCGTACACGCTGGTGGCCAACCACGTACCGATCAACGCCCGTATCATCGGCACGCACGAGCACGAGAGTCACTACGTTTTCGACCTGCTGTACAACAACACGTCCGATATCAAGCCGGAACGACATTCGACCGATACGCACGGTACCAACCAAGTCAATTTCTGGATCTTGCGCACCTTCGGATATGGCTTCGCGCCGCGGTACCGCGATCTGCACAAGAAGATGCAAACTCTGGTCGCCTTCGAGCATCCCAGTCATTACGCCGACATGTTTATCAAGCCGGCACGCAAGGTCTACGACGAACTCATCGTGAAGGAGTGGCCCAACATCCAGCGCATCATGGCCTCACTGGCGCAGAAGGATGTGACTCAGGCCACCATCGTCCGCAAGTTGAGCAGCTACGCCCGCCAGAACCAGACCAAGAAGGCCCTGTGGGAACTCGACAACATCTGCCGCACGCTGTACATCCTCGACTTCATCGACGACGTGGATTTGCGGCAAAGCGTGCAAAAAGCGCTGAACCGAGGGGAGGCGTATCACCGGTTCCGCAAAGCGGTCGCCTACGTCAACGGCGGCAAGTTCCGAGTTCACACCGAAGCCGAACAGCAAATCTGGAACGAGTGCTCGCGCCTGATTGCCAATGCGATCATCTTCTACAACACGGCACTACTGTCTAAGGTATATGCACAGAAGGTGGCCGCTGGCGACCAGGAGGCTATCGCCATCTTACGAGGAATCTCCCCGGTAGCTTGGCAACATATCAACTTGTTTGGCACGTTCGAATTCAACGAAACTACCACCAAGGTCGACATTGATGCGCTTGCCGCCAGATACGCCGATCCAGACTACTGGAGCAAGGCCTTGAAGGAGATGCAAGAAGTGCCTCTCGGCTGATTTTACATTTTTGGGGGTTGGGCAAAATTAGCCAACCAGAGGCGGTGGGGCCGTCTCCGATGCGCCGCGTTCTGCCGGAGGCTCGGCTCCCTTGGCAGCTGGCGCACGAACGGTCGTGAGGAGTTCGCGGGCGCGTGCGAATACGGCCTCGTTTTCCTGGTAGGCACGGTCTGATCGCTCCCGGGATGCCGGGCTAGGCTTCCAAATGGCATGGACGAACCATCGCGTCCTCCCCGGCTCGGCCGGGGCCAGGGGTACCCCGTTCTGCCAAATGCGGGTGGCGATGAGCGGGTATCTTCGCGCCGCGATGCTTGGTAGGGCGTTTGCAACGTCAAGCCACCGGCTGGATCGTGCAACGTCGTCGGGGAGGGACGCGCGAAGCGACATATCCACCGGCAGCCATGTCAAGTCGCCCTCGTTATACATGGGGTTCGGGGAGCAATGGAACGGAAAACCGGGATAAGGGAAAATTACCACTTAAAAACATTGATTTAGATGTTTTTCGGATGATGACATCTCCCCGTCAGTCATCCTCGCCATCGTCCGGATTCCGTAACGGACGCAACTCCCCGCGGGCTACGGCCTCGGGCACGGCAAAGGAATACCGTCCAAGCATGTTGATGTGGTCGTGGGTTAGCGGCGAGAGTCGTGCGACATCCTCATCGCGTACGGGAAAGCCTTCTTGACGTAACTGGTCCAATGCCGCCTCCATGTAGATGGTGTTCCACAAGACAACCATGTTGAGTACCAGACCCAGCGCCCCTAGCTGGTCCTCCTGACCTTCTTGGTAGCGCTGCCGAAGTTCGCCGCGTTTTCCATGAAAGATCGCACGCGCAACGCTGTGGCGTCCTTCACCGCGATTGAGCTGAGTCAGTGTTCCGCGTCGTTTCGCTTCGTCGTCGATATAGGTCAGCGTATGTAGCGTTTTTTCAATCCTTCCAAACTCCGCCAATGCTTGTGCCAGGCGAGTGGGACGGTCGCCAATCTGCAAGGTCCGCATGATGCCGTTTGCCGATACGCACCCCAGTTTCAACGAGCCCACGAGCCGCAGAATGTCATCCCACTGCTGCTCGATCAATGGCATGTTCACACGCTGGCGTGCCACGGCGTTGAGATCACCATAGTCCGCCTGCGCATCAATACGCCAAAACCGCGTGCCGCCGACATCGGCCAAGCGCGGACAGAATCGATACCCCAATAGACGGAATAATCCAAACACCACATCGCTGTAGGCGCCGGTGTCGGTCATGATCTGGGTCGGTTGCAATTCGGTCGGCTGTTCCAGCACGACGCCCAGCAAGATCAAGCTGTCGCGTAACGTGCCCGGCACGGTGATGTCATTGAGGCCGCTGAACTGATCAGAGATCAGGTTGTACCAAGTCACGCCGCGCTCTCGACCAAAATACTTCGGGTTGGCGGCGGCATGGACGGTGCGCACGGGAACGACGAAGCGCATGCCGTCGGCCGAAGCCACCTCTCCCCCTCCCCACTGCTGGGCGAGTACCAAGCGGTTCTGGGCCGCCACCAAGATGGCATTGGCCGGTGTGATGGTGTCGTTGCGGAAGTAATTCTGGTCGACCCACGACAGACGCGACCGCTTCAGGGCGGCCATATCCGAGCGAATGAGTGGTTCGAATCCGGTATTGCTCGCTTCGGCCAGCAAGACGGCGCAGATACTGATCGGGAGATCCGCGGCGCGAGCGGAGCGTTCAGTGAGATGCGTGAAGGCATCGGTGAAACCGGTACGCGCGGCGATCTCCAGCAAAATTTCCTCGATGTCCACACGCGGAAGACGCGCATTGACCGCGGTGCGCAATGCCAGAAGGGACGCGGGTTCTTCGAGCTTGTCGAGGGAACTGACGACCAATTCGTTCGTTCCTTCGAAGCGCACGGCTGGGTTGTCCGGCAGTCGGGAAGCGACTGCTCGATAGGTGTCATCCAGTTCTTTGGTGATCGCGAGGAGCGTCGGCGAGGGTGTCGGTGATAGACCCAGCGTGCGGCAAATGATGGGACGCGCGGTTTCCCATTCATTGCCGTTGAGCAAGCCTGCGCGCGGATCGGCATACTTCCAGCTGGGAGCGACGAACACGTCACGTCGGCGCAATGACGTGTACAGTTCATCGAGCACGCAGAAGGTATAGGCCCGGTGATCGATACTGCCGTCCTCGCGTACTGCATAGCGCTGCCAGCGTTTGCGAATCACCTCGCGAGGGACATCGTCATCGACCTTGAATCGTCCGGGGTGCGTACGAAGCCACTCATAGGCAGCAACAACCGCCTCACCCGCCGGACTTGCTCCGAAACGAAGGTTCTCCAAGACGAAGGGCAGAAAGCGGCGAATGCGTCGGTAGCGCTCACTCAGTTCGCTATAAAACACATCGTCGGGTGGCCGCACCAAGTTGCTCACTTCCTGAAGCGCCCGTGCAAGGATGTCACGAGGCACCTTGGCGAACAGCGTCTTGCGCAACGTCTTGTCAGGGAGTGTGGTGTCCAACACCACTTGGCAGGCATCGGCCAATAGGGTGGCAGCCCGATCAAGGTCTTTCAGCGTGCGCAAACGCGTCTTTCGATCCTCTTTCCGTGCCGTGGCAAATACGTCCCGCAGTAGCATTTCCAAGACTTCGACGGCATCGTCGTGCGCGGTGGCTTCCAGGCAGTGCACGAAAGCTACCAGGGTGGCCAAGCGCCGAATATCGGGCAAACGGCTAACCGCGCTGGCTTTGGCAGCTCCCGCAAAGCGGGCCAGTGCCGTGACTCGACTGGCCGGAAGATGGGCTACGGTAGGTAGCTCGATGCCGAGTTCGCGGACCACCTGCAGCCGGGTCAGCGCTTGGATGAGTGACGGGCCACTGACTCGGACGGGACCTGATCGCAGCTGATCCAGATGCGAATTTCGGCTGCCGGCCGGCACGGTCAGCAAGCGCTCCAGTCGTTCGCGCTGCTCATCGGAGAGGCTGGTTCCCAATCGCCGCCATAGGTGCTCTTCGACGCGACTCTTTACACGGGCGACAAACCGTTCGAGCGTGCTGCGACCGGGCAGCAGCACCTTATGTGTCAAGAGCCATGCCGTTGCCCGCTCAAACAGAACGCTGGGTCGCTCCGTTCCCGTCCAGCACAACGCATACAGCCAACGCCCCAATCGAAAGCCGACGGACGGTTCGGTGATTTCGACAAAGCCGCAATGACGACGAATATCACTCTGATGATCCCATCGTAGCTCCCCCGTGCGATAGCCATGGAGGGAGGGATCGGTGTCCGTAATCCCCAACTGTTTGGCAACGGTGGACAGCACCAGCGAAGGAAGATCCAGTGGGTCATCGAGGAACGCGCCAAGGTAACGGAGTGTCGTGAGCTGTAACGCGATACCTAGACGATTCGCGTGGCCGCGCCTGCGAGCGATATACACACGATCTGCATCGTCGAGATGGAAATAGCGCGCCAAATCATCGCTGGAAGGTGGGCCGTTGTATCGACCATAGCTCTCACGTTGTTCCTCGGTGACGTAGCTCACAGGCATCAGGGCTTCTTCCATAGAAAGTCGATGCGGGTATGCCATCACAGAAAAATGTGTCTGACCAGAGTGTGCTGCCATCTACCCCGTTCACTCACTCGGCAAGGCCTTATTCCCAGCGACAATCGTTCGCAGTGTTGCGAATCGACGCATCGAGTGTGTCTTAACGAACAGTTGAGAAATGGTTGAGGGGCAGCACGAGCCTCGCTCGCTACTGTGCCGCGGATGTCATAGCGCGCAGGGATATTCGTGGCCCCGATCCGCCTCACCGTTGTGGTGCCCGCGTACAACGAAGCGGAAGTGCTCCCCCTGTTTCATGCGCGTCTTGTCGGCGTGCTCGATGGGATGGCGCTCGATGCGCGGGTGATCTATGTCGATGACGGAAGTCGCGATGGCACATGGCTCGTACTCAACCGGCTGATGGGCCAAGACCCGCGCATCGGCACGCTGCGCTTGAGCCGCAACTTCGGCAAGGAAGCCGCACTGACCGCGGGTCTCGACGCCGTGACGGATGAGGCCGATGCCATCGTCATCATTGATGCCGATCTGCAAGATCCCCCCGAACTCATTCCGGACCTGCTGACACGCTGGCGCGATGGCTACGACGTGGTTTACGCCACTCGCGAACACCGTGAAGGCGAGAGCTGGTTCAAGCGAGCGACGGCACATCTCTTCTATCGATTGATGGCGCGCATGGCGGCGTTCAACGTGCCGCACGATACCGGTGATTTCCGCCTGATGTCGGCGCGTGCGGTGGCCGCGCTGCGCCAGTTGCGCGAGCGCCAACGTTTCATGAAGGGCCTGTTCGGCTGGATCGGCTATCCCCATACGGCGGTCATGTATCAGCGCAGCCCGCGCCAGGCGGGTCGCACCAAATGGAACTACTGGCGGCTGTTCAATCTGGCAGTGGAAGGCATCACTTCGTTTTCCATTTTGCCACTGCGACTGGCCACGGCAGTGGGTGTGGCCACATCGGTGTGCGCTTTCAGCTACGGCGCAGGGGCCTTCATCAAGGCCGTGCTGTGGGGTGATCCGGTCAAAGGGTATCCCTCGCTGATGGTCGTGGTCCTGGTGCTGGGCGGTCTACAACTGCTGGCATTGGGCGTGGTCGGCGAATACCTCGGCCGTGTGTACGCCGAGGTCAAACAGCGGCCGATCTATCTGATCGAAACGGCGTGTCAGGTGCCGATGATGCCCCCGCTACACAGCACGGCACGCGCCGACGCGCCGCCATCGGTGGCCGTCGCATCGCTTCCCACCAAGGACCCTCGATGAGCGTCAAGCACATGGCTCAGAACGATGTTCGTCCAGCGGGTGCGTGGCACGCGCGATTCAGCGCAGCCGCCGTGCTACTGGGGATCGGATGGCTCGCGGCCTGGTTCTACGGATTGGCTGGCCGTGCGCTCGCCGAACCCGACGAGGGACGGTATGCGGAAGTGGCCCACGAGATGTTCACGAGCGGCGATTGGATCACGCCCCGCCTGGATGGCTTCAATTTCTTCGACAAGCCGCCCTTGCATTACTGGGCCAGCGCGACGGCCTATGCGCTCTTCGGTGCGCATCCGTGGAGCGCACGCCTGTGGTGCGCGCTTACCGGTTTGCTGGCGATCGTGGCGATCGGCTGGGCCGGGGCGCGGCTTTTCGGTCGTGAGGCGGGCGGCTACGCGGCCGTCATCCTCGGCAGCTCGTTACTGTTCGTCTTTGCCGCGCATATCAATACGCTGGATATAGGGGTTGCGGCGTTTCTCGCCGTGGGCATGGCGTGTTTTCTGGTCGCGCAATTCGATCCGACCGCACGGCATCTGCGCACGCGACTGAATCTGCTGATGTGGGCAGCGCTGGCCTTGGCGGTGCTGTCCAAAGGGCTCATCGGCGTGGTGTTGCCCGGCATGATCCTGGGCATCTTCATGCTGTGGCAGCGTGACTGGGGGGTACTGCGGCGCGTGTCCCTCGTGCCCGGTGTACTGGTGCTGCTGGTGCTGTGCGCGCCTTGGTTCATTTTGATATGCCGCCTGCATCCGGATTTCTTCGACTATTTCTTCATCCGGGAGCATTTCACGCGGTTCTTGACCTCGGCCGACGGTCGCTCCAAGGTCTTTGGGTTCTTTCTCCCCGTCGTGCTCCTCGGCCTGTTTCCCTGGACGTTGCTGTTGCCGTGGAGCAAAACCAGTTGGCGTGCCATTGGTGCCGGTGGTCCCGCACAACGCTTCCTGCTGGTATGGGTGGGCGTGGTCTTCGTGTTCTTTTCGTTCTCGCATTCCCAGCTGCCGTTCTACATTTTGCCGGTGTTTCCTGCTTTGGCGCTGCTGCTGGGTCGTGCAGCCACGGTGCTGTCGCTGCAGGCCTTGGTGCGCCGTTTTTGGTGGGTCGCCACGCTCACGACCCTGGGTGCCGCCACCGCCACGGCAATCGCGCTCGCCGCGCGCACGGCGATCCCGAAAGCCGTGTTGCAGGATGTGTTGAGCGGCTTGTCTTTGGCCTTGGTGCTGATGGCGCTCGCCGCGATGGTGGGCACCTGGGCGTTGCATCGCGGCCGGCGCCGTACGGCCATCCATGGGCTTGCCCTGGCCACCTTGATCGCGTGGCAGCTCACGCTAGTGTCATCGCAGCCCTTGAACGACATGCGTTCCGCGGATCCGGTCGCTCGCCTCATCCAACCGGAGCTCGGACCGCACACCGAAGTATTCACGGTGCATGCCTATTTGCGGGCGTTGCCGTTCTACCTCGGGCGGCCAGTTACCGTGGTCGACCAGGATTCCGATGATCTGACGCCCGGCTTGGCGTCGCGGCCTGATGGCTACATCGCCGACCTCGCCACGTTCGAGCAGCGCTGGCGCGCCAGCCACGATGCGATCGCGTTGGTCGCGGACGACCTGGTGGGACAGCTGCGCAGCGAAGGGCTGCCGTTTCGTGAGCTGGGCCGGGAAGCCACCGGTGTCATTATCACGCGACACGAAACGGCGCCGCCCTTGCGGTCGACGCCATGACGGGGCGCCGATGATGCGTGATGACACTGACGGGAAGGCAGGGTTCGCACGATGCCCTTTCCCTCGAAGGAACCGACTGATCTCCTGCGCGGAAGATTCATGAATAAGCACGCTACACGCCTCCTGGTCATCGGACTGACGCTCGGTTTGACCGCCTGCGCAAGCTATCGGCCACGACCGCTGGAACCGGCCACCACCGTCGCTGCCTTCGAGCAACGGTCGCTGCGCGATCCGGGGCTGCAGGTGTTTCTGCAACGCCATGACGCCACGCCGACCACGACCACGACGCCATCCTCCTGGGATCTGCGCTCCCTCACGTGGGTGGCTTTGTACTATCAGCCGGATCTTGATGTGGCGCGCGCGAAATGGCGCGTTGCCGAGGCGGCGGTGATCACGGCCGGCGCCCGTCCGAATCCGACGTTGGATTTCACCAATCAGTACAACGTCGATGCACCCGCTGGCGTCGGGCCCTGGACGGTGGGCCCGACGCTCAATGTGCCGATCGAGACGGCAGGTAAGCGCGGCGACCGGATTCGACAGGCGCAGCAACTGGCCGAAGCGGCACGCTTGAATATCGCGGAGACCGCGTGGCAGGTACGCCGTCGCGTGCGCAGCAGCTTGCTTGGCGTGTATCCCACCGTGCCCTTGCTGCGTCGACAACAGGAGCGACAAGCGGAGCTGGTCAGGTTGATCGAACGGCGCACGGCAACCGGGGAGGCATCGCAACCGGAGCTCACCCAGGCACGCATCACGCTCAACCAGCTCAGCTTGAATCTGCAGGAGGCGCAGAAGCGTCTCGCAGAAAACCGGGTGCAGTTGGCCTCGGCCCTGGGCCTGCCCGTGAGTGCGCTTGATGGCATCACGCTGTCGCTGACGGCGTTCGAGCAGGTACCACCCCTGAGCGCGCTGCCGTCGCATGACGTGCGACGGCAAGCGCTGCGGGATCGACCCGACGTCCGCGCGGCACTGGCGGACTACGAAGCCAGTCAGGCCGCGTTGCAAGGCGAAGTGGCGAAACAATATCCCGACATCACGCTCGGTCCGGGCTTTCTGTGGGATGCCGCACAGGCCAAGTGGTCGTTGGGGTTGTCACTGGTACTGCCGTTGCTCAACCACAATCAGGGCCCGATCGCCGAAGCCCGAGCGCGTCGTCAGCAAGCGGCCGCCAACTTTCTTGCCGTGCAAGCGCAGGCGATCGGCGAAGTCGATCAGGCGCTGGCCGGTTATCGCCAGGTCGTCCGCAAACTCGCCACGGCCGATGCCTTGCTGGCGGCCCAACGCAAGGCATCCCTTTCCGCCGAAGCGCTGTACCGGGCGGGCGAAACGGATCGGTTGAGTCTGATCGGCGCCCAGGTGGAATTGGCCGCGGCCGAACTGGCCCGTCTCGATACCCTCCTGCAGGCCCAGCAATCGCTGGGCGCGCTCGAAGATGCCATGCGGCACCCCTTGGGTGCACTTGCGACCGACATTCATACCCTTGAAAACGCGCCCCGCATGCAGGATTCCCAGCCATGAACAAGAAATCCATTCTCGCGGCCCTTCTGGGTGCCATCGTGCTGGCGCTAGCGGTCTGGGGATTCCTGGCCGGCCAGAAGGAGCGTGCTACGGAGGCCCAGCGCGAGACACCGGTGAAGGCGCCGTCGCGCGTCTCGCAAGTGCAGGATCTGACGGCGGTCACGCTGGATGCCGCGGATCAAAAGCAGAGTGGGATCGTCGTGGTCACGCCACAGTCCATGGCCCATCGTCCGATGCTGCAGACGTTCGGTACGGTGCTGGATGTGGCGGATCTGATCGCGTTGCGCAACGCCGACGTCGCCGCCCAGGCCCAGGCGGACAAAGCCGACGCCGCGCTGCAGGCTTCCCACGCCGAATACCAGCGACTGCAGTCGTTGCATCGTGACGAACGGAACATTTCCGACAAGGCCTTGCAGGCGGCCGCCGCGGTGTGGCATGCCGACCAAGCCGCGTCGCGGGCAGCGCAAGCCGCGCTGACCGCCGCGCAACAGACCGCGAGCCAGCAATGGGGCGACGTCCTGGCGAAGGCGGCGGCCGCGAATACGTCGTTGTTTACGCGTCTGGCCACCCGCCAGCAAGTCCTCGTCCAGGTGGTGCTGCCCGCGGTCACCGCACTCGCCCCCCCTGTCCAGGCGCGCGTGCAGACCGTCAACGGGGACTTTCACGCCGCCACCTTGATCTCGCCCGCGCCACGCACGGACCCCCGTTTGCAAGGGCTCAGTTTCTTCTATGCCGTGTCCGCTGAGGGTCTCCTGCCTGGCATGGCGATCACCGCGTATCTACCCTCGGGCACGGTGGTCCAGGGAACGATGATTCCCGGCTCGGCGGTGGTGTGGTGGCAGGGTCGCTCGTGGGTCTATAGCCGCAACCAGCCCGATCGTTTTGTGCGCCATGCGCTGCCGGTCGACAACCCGGTGGACGGTGGCTGGTTCGTGGCCCAGGGATTTGCGCGGGGCGAACCGATCGTGGCGACGGGCGCGCAACTGCTGCTGTCGGAAGAGCAGCGTTCACGCATTGCCGTCGGTGAAGACGGAGACAAGCAATGAGGCAGGACGCACCGGGTCTGCTGGCGGCGATCGTCCGCTTCTCGTTGCGGTTTCGCGGCGTGGTGCTGGTGCTGGCGGGCATCCTGATCGTCTATGGCGCGCTCACGCTGTCGCGCAGCAAGTACGACGTGTTTCCTGAATTTGCCCCGCCGCAGGTGTCGATTCAGACCGAAGCCCCGGGGTTGGCGCCTGAACAGGTGGAGGTATTGGCGACCCAGCCGATCGAGAACGCGATCAACGGTCTGCCGGGACTGCAGGCGCTGCGCTCGCAATCGATCCAGGGCTTGTCGGTGATCACTATCACCTTCAATCCGGGCAGCGACATCTATCGGGATCGGCAGAATCTCGGGGAACGTCTCGGCGCGCTCGCCACCCAGCTGCCGCAAGGCGTGCAGGTGCCCGTGATGTCGCCGCTGACCTCTTCCACCAGTGTGGTGCTGGATATCGGTCTGACCTCCGACAAGCGATCACTGATGGAGCTGCGCACGCTGGCCGACTGGACGCTGAAACCGGCGTTGCTGGCGGTACCGGGCGTCGCGAAGGTCGCGGTGTTCGGCGGTGACACCAAGGAATACCAGGTCCAGATCCGCCCGGAGCAATTGCTCAAATACAATCTCGCGGTTGACGACGTCCTGACGGCGGCGCGGCGGGCCACGGGGGTGCGTGGTGCCGGTTTCATCGACACGCCCAATCAGCGCATCGTCCTGCAGAGCGACGGTCAGGCGCTCGCCGTGCAGGAGATCGCCGGTACCATCGTGCGGCATCAGGCGGGCGGCAATGTCACCTTGGGCGATGTCGCGCAGGTGGTCGTCGCGCCGGAGCCGCCCATCGGAGCGTCCTCGGTCATGGGCCATCCGGCTGTGCAACTGGTGATTTCCGAGCAATACGGCGCCAATACGCTTGTCGTGACTCAGAGCGTGGAAAAGGCGTTGGCCAGCATGAAGTCCGGTCTGACCGCGCAGGGCATCACCCTGCATGCCGATCTGTTTCGTCCGGCCAATTTCATCACGACCGCAACCGGCAACATCAAGTCCTCGCTGCTGATCGGCGGCGTGCTGGTCGTGATCGTGCTGATGCTGTTCCTTTACAACCTGCGCACGGCCGCGATCTCGCTGGTGGCGATCCCGTTGTCGCTGCTCGCCGCCGTGACGGTGCTGGAATACTTCGGCTTCAGCCTCAACACTATGACCTTGGGTGGATTGGCCATCGCCATCGGTTTGCTGGTGGACGATGCGGTGATCGTGGTGGAGAACATCTACCGCCGACTGCGCGAGAATCGCCATGCCGAGGTACCGCGTCCCGTCTTCGCGGTGCTGCTGGACGCCTCGCTGGAAGTGCGCAGCGCGGTGGTCTATGCGACGCTGGCGATCGCGCTGGTATTCATTCCCGTGCTGACCATGTCGGGCATCGCCGGCCGTCTGTTCGCGCCGTTGGGCATTGCCTATGTGCTGGCGACACTCGCCTCGCTGCTGGTGGCCATGACGGTCACCCCAGCCTTGTGCTACTTGCTGTTGGCCAACCGCCCGTTGCCGGAACGCGAGGCTCCCTTGGTGCGTTGGACCAAGGACCGGTATCGCGGCGTGCTGTTGCGGGTAGAGACCAGCTACCGTGCGGTCATGACCGTGGTCCTCGTGCTGACGCTGATGGCGGTGGCGGCGCTGCCGTTCTTCGGGGGCGGCTTTCTGCCGGAGCTGCGTGAGGGCCATTTCATCGTCCACATGTCGGCGGTGCCGGGAACCTCGCTGCAGGAGTCGATCCGTATCGGCAACCATGTGACTGCCGCGCTGCTGAAGCTGCCCTTCGTTCGTTCGGTGGCGCAGAACGCGGGACGTGCCGAAAAGGCGGATGACACGTGGGGCACGCAATACAGCGAATTCAACGTCGATCTCAAACCTCTCAGCGGCGATGCCGCCGAAGCGGCCGTCTCGGATATTCGCAAGGCGCTGGCACCGTTTCCCGGCGTCAACTTTGCGGTCAAGACCTTCCTGACGGAACGTGTCGAAGAAACCCTGTCGGGCTTTACCGCCGCCGTGGCGGTCAATATCTACGGCAACGACCTGGACACACTCGACACCAAGGCGGCGGACGTCGCGAAAATTCTGGGGCAGCTGCCTGGCGCAGCGGATGTCCAGGTGCAGTCACCGCCGGGGACGCCGCAGTTGGTGGTGCGCCTGCGCAAACAAGCGTTGGCCCGCTGGGGGTTCGATGCCGTGACAGTGCTCGATGCCATCCGCACCGCGTATCAAGGCGACCAGGTCGGTCAGGTCTACGACGGTAACCGCGTGTTCAATGTCTCAGTCATCCTCGCGCCTCAACAACGCGGAAAGGTGGCCGAAGTGGGGGCATTGCCGATACGCAACGCCGCCGGCACGTATGTCCCGCTGAAGGAACTGGCCGACATCTACGAAGATGCGGGGCGCTACGTCGTGTTGCACGACGGCGCCCGACGCGTGCAGACCGTGACCGCCAATGTGAGCGGGGGCAACGTGTCGGCCTTTGTCGCCGCCGCCAAACAACAGATTGCCGCCAAGGTCGCGCTGCCGCCCGGCAGCTACGTGGAGTTTGGTGGTGCAGCGGCGGCGCAGAGCCAGTCCACGCATGATCTGCTGATCAACTCACTGATCGCCGGTGTCGCCATCGTCTTGTTGTTGTTCATGGTGCTCGGCAGCATGCGCAGTTTGTTGCTGGTGCTGGCCAACCTGCCGTTCGCGCTGGTCGGCGGCGTGCTGGCGGTGTTCGCCACCGGCGGCGGCCTTTCCATCGGCTCGATGGTGGGCTTCGTCACCCTGTTTGGCATCACCTTGCGCAACTCGATCATGCTGCTGTCGCACTACGACCATCTGGTCAACGTCGAAGGCATGACCTGGGGGCCGGAGGCCGCCCTGCGCGGCGCGCAAGAACGCCTCTCGCCCATTTTGATGACGGCGCTGGTCACCGCCTTGGGGCTGCTTCCACTGGCGATTGGCAGTGGTGCTCCGGGTCGCGAGATCGAGGGACCGATGGCGCTGGTCATTCTCGGCGGGCTGGTTACCAGCACGGCGCTCAATCTGCTGGTGCTGCCCACGCTGGCCCTGCGTTACGGTCGTTTCCAGCGCGATACGCCGGAAGACGCCAACCCCGCGGTGGCCTAACGATCATGTTGCGCGTGCTGCTCATCGAAGACAATCGCGACTTGGCCACCACTCTGTGGGATTACCTGGAGTTGCATGGTTTCGCGGTGGATCATGCCTACGACGGCATGACCGGGTTGCGTCTGGCGTTGACGGGCACGCACGATCTGATCGTGCTGGATCTGGGGCTGCCACGTCTGGATGGCCTGGAGGTCTGCCGTCATCTGCGCGCTGCCCAGCACGACATGCCGGTGTTGATGTTGACGGCCCGCGAGACCCTGGACGACAAGCTGCGCGGTTTCGCCGAGGGTGCGGACGATTACCTGGTCAAACCGTTCGCTATGAAGGAACTGGTGGCGCGGCTGCATGCGCTGCATCGACGCGTGCAGCCCCTGCTCGGTGCGCCCCTGCAGGTCGCTGATCTCGAATACGATGCCGCTCGTTTTCGGGTTCGCCGTGGGGGTGTTTCCGTCACGGTGACCCGTGCCGGCCTGCGCCTGCTGGAGGTGTTGATGCGTCGCTCGCCGCTCGTGGTGAGCCATGCGGATTTGGCACGGGCGCTGTGGGGCGAGGCGGTGGGTGACCCCAATGCCATGCGCACGCACCTGCATGCCCTGCGGCAAGCGATCGACAAACCCTTCGAGAAACCCCTACTGCACAGCGTGCATGGTATCGGCTACCGTTTGGCGGATGACGATGCGTCCTAGATTCACTCTCCGCACCCGGATTATCTTGGCGTTCCTCGCCTTCGGCGTGGTGTTGTCCAGCTTGTTCGCCGCCGTGGCCCTCACCTCGATGGCCGACTTCGAACGCATCCTGATGACGGAGTTGCTGCAGGTCGAAACCAGCAACCTGATCGCACACCTTCACATTCAACCCAGTACGCCCCTACCAGCCTCGCAGCGGATCTATGCGTATGTGAGCCGAGTGAGCGATCGCCATGATGTACCCGCAGAAATGGCCGGCCTGCCACCGGGGACACACATACTGGATCGCGAAGGGAATCGGGAAACCTATGTCGCCGTCTCGGACGACGGCGCACAGCGGCTGTACTTCGTCATCGATCTGAGCGACATCGCCCAGCGCGAAGTTTTCCTGCGCTGGTTGATGGCCGGTGTCATCCTGATCGGCACGCTAGTCTCAGGCGCGCTGGGCCTTCTCCTGGCCGGTCGGCTGATTGCCCCGGTTCAGCGACTGGCGCAATGGGTCGAGGCATCGGCGCCGCCCCGTCGTGATAACCGGCTTCGTACCCACTTCGCCAATGACGAGGTCGGTGCATTGGCGGTCGCCTTCGAGCACTACCAGGCACGTTTGGATGCGTTCCTGACGCGCGAACGGGAGTTCACCGCAGACACCAGTCATGAATTGCGTTCACCGCTGTCGGTGATACAGGCAAGCGTCGATCTACTGGCGGAAGACCCCACGGTAAGCCTTCCCGGCCAACGTGCCATCGAGCGGGTGCGGCGGCGTACCACTGAATTGACCGATCTGCTCGATGCACTGCTTTACTTGGCCCGTCACGAGACGGACATGGCGATCGTTGCCGAACCTGTTCCGGTGTGGGCCATATGGCAACACCTCGTCGACGAGCAGATGCAGGCCACGTCGACGTCGGTGAAATTGCACGGCGATGCCAGCGTCACCGTGCTGGCTCCCCCACGTGCCGCATCGTTGGTGTTTGGGCAATTGCTACGCCGAGCGGTCGAACTTTCGAATGGGGCCGCGGTATCCGTTGCCATTACCTCCGCGGGCATCGAACTCAGCCCCTGGCCGGAGGCTGGTGAGAAGACGCCGCCGAATGTCGACCAACAGCGGTCCGACAATGGCTTCGGGTTGACCTTGATCAGTCGTCTATGCGAACGGTTGGGATGGACGGTGCGCTGGCCACAGCAGCCCGGTGAGCCGTTGACGCTCACCTTTGCGGACTCCAACCATGCATGACGGCCGCCCCGATACGTCACAGACCGCCGCTGACTCGGGAAAGAGGGACCCATGGGACCCCATCCCGTTCGTTGAACGCGAACGATGAGGCCAACCGTTTCCAAGACCGTCATCGTGCTCGGCGTCGTGAGCTTTCTCAACGAACTGTCGTCGCAGATCGTTGCACCGCTGATCCCGCTGTTGCTGGTCACGACGTTGGGTGCGGGTCCGGTGGCGATGGGCCTCGTCGATGGCGTGGCGGATGCGGTCGCCAGCGGGTTTCGTTTGTGGGCCGGTCGTCGCTCAGATGTGCGTGGGCGCCGGCGCAAGATCTTCGTCATCATGGGCTATGGTCTGTCGAGCATCGCGCGACCGCTCGTGGGACTGGCGCTCAACTGGCCGATGGTGCTGTTGCTGCGCAGTCTCGACCGCGTCGGCAAGGGGGTGCGTGGTGCCCCCCGCGATGCGTTGGTGGCCGATGCCACGCCGGCGGCATTGCGGGGGTATGCGTACGGCATCAATCGCGCCTTTGATTACGCCGGCGCGGTCGGCGGCAGCCTGATCGCTGCGGCGGCATTGCTGTGGATCAGCCATCGCATCAGCGTGGTCATCATGCTATCGGCCATTCCCGCGGCCCTCGCGCTGGTGGTTTTGATGACTCTCGTCAAGGATGTGCCGGCGAAAACGATCAAGCCAGGAACGGCGCCAGCGCCTTTGCGCTGGCGTGCGTTGACCGTTCCATCGCGGCGTTTCCTGACCGTCTTCATGCTTTTTGCCTTCGCCAGTGCGTCGGAGAGTTTCATTCTGTTACGTGCTCACGAAATCGGTATGGGCAATGTCCAGGTGCTTCTGCTTTGGGCCGTGTTGTGCGCTGTGCAAGCAGGGGTCGCCTGGCGTGCCGGAAAGGTTTCCGACCGTTTCAACAAAGTCGGGGTCGTGACCTTCACCTGGTTGGCCTACGGCGTGGGCTTGCTGCTGTTCGCGTTCGTGGAAAATATCCTGGGCCTGTGGATCGTCGTGATCGTCTATGCGTTGCTCAGCGGCGTCGGCGAAGGCGCGGAAAAAACGCTGGTCAGCACCTTGGCGACGGAAGCTGACCGCGGTACCGCCTTCGGGTGGTTCACGATGATTTCGGGGTTGGGAGCCATCCCTGCCGGGTTGATGTTCGGCGTCATTTGGCAGCAGTCCACCGCAGGTACCGCGTTCGGGGCGTTCGGCGTCCTGGCCATCGTGAGCGCGGTACTGTTGTGGGTGATCTTGCCGACACGGCGTGCGGCAACTATCTGAAGGATGGACAGCGTGCTTATTCAATCGGCTATCTCCAGCAAACATGCGACTGCTCTCTCGTCGCGTCAACACTCAATGAGTTATTCAAGCATGTCTATCAGATCGATCGCCTTGAATGAGGGCGTCCGCCGAACCTTTTTCTTCTTCCTCGCGGGCGGTACTGGATTCCTGCTCTATCTGTGCATTTCGATGGTCTTGCATTATGTGTTTCACGTCGGCGAGGTCGTTTCAGCGATCTGCGGAACGTTACTGCCCATTCCGCCGACATTCTGGATGCAGCGCCGGCTTACATTTCAAAGTGATGCGCCGAAGCGACAGGCACTCCCACGCTATGCGGCGCTCCAGCTGGGCAATGCGGCACTCGTTTCGGGGCTCACCGCATGGGGGACAACCATGGGATTGTCGGGAGGTCTGATCTTTCTCATTGCAGGAATCACGGGCGCTTTGATTTCCTATGTCGTCCAGTCAAAGCTGGTGTTTCACAGCCACTGATACGGTAATTGCATCGACCGAATGCGTTCGGTCGATGTAGTGCACTTTGGTGCGCATTTTCCGCCGCACCATGTCTCCCATTAGGGATGCTCTGATCAATGAAGTTCGAAACAGCCGTCCAGACGGCCGTGCCAAAACTTCCGGTCTTGTTACATAGAAAGATGACTTTTGAGCAGTTCCAGCACTGTCACGGTGCCGTTTTGCGCCGAATCACCATGATTGGGTGCCTCACGGGCGCACCTCCCCTACGGAAGTCAGCAACGTTCGCCGTGCCATCCAAAGATTTGAGAGTGCGAACAACGTCAGTACCTGCGCGGTGTTCTTGAATAGTCCCTTGAAACGCACTTTTTGATAGCCGAACTGGCGCTTCACCACCCGGAACGGGTGCTCTACCTTGGAACGAACCGCTGCCTTCATGTGTTCGGTGTGCTTCACCGCTTCCTTCAACTCACCTTCGGGCATCGCCTTGACGCTGCCGCGTTTGGCAGCGATGTACCAAGTGCGACCGCGCTTGGCTGCTCGCTTCTCGGCACCCTGGTAACCGGCATCGGCGTACACCGTCTTCTCTTTGCCGTGCAGCAGCTTGTCTACTTCCGTCACGTCACCCACGTTTGCTGGTGTGGTGGTCACCGTGTGCACCAAGCCCGATTCAACGTCCACTCCGATGTGCGCTTTCATGCCGAAGTACCACTGCTGGCCTTTCTTCGTCTGATGCATTTCGGGGTCGCGCTGCTTGTCGCGGTTCTTCGTCGACGACGGAGCCTGGATGATCGTGGCATCCACGATAGTGCCCTGACGCAAGAGCAAGCCCTGTTTACCGAGGTAGGAGTTCACCGTTTCGAGAATCCGAACCGCCAAGCCGTGCTGTTCCAGAAACCGGCGGAATTTGAGAATCGTTGTCTCATCCGGGATCGCCTCCTCGTTCAACTCCAACCCAGCGAAGCGCCGCATTGACTCGATCTCATACAGCGCGTCTTCCATCGCAGGATCGCTCAGCGCATACCATTGCTGCATGAAGTGGATGCGCAGCATGGTCGCTGCTGGCATGGGCGGTCGGCCACGTCGGCCAGACGTCGGATAGGCGGGTGCGATCAACGCCAACAGCGCTTCCCACGGCACCACCTTGTCCATCTCTCCAAGAAATTTCTCCCGCCGCGTCGGCTTCTTCTTGGACTCGAAACTGAGCGAGGCAAAGGAACGTTGCTTCATCGACGGGTGCTTCCTGAGGTCTGTCGCTATGATGCCGCAGATCGGGAATAAATCAGAGCATCCTTAGCTGGTTGTCTTATGTCATTCCGTTCAAACCGTTTCGACGCGCTGCGCATGCTGTGGCCCTGGCTCCCCCTGTGGATGGCTGTCGCGTTGGTCGCGATCTTCATGCACGGCCCGATGCCGATGTATTCCACCCGTACGCTCGCGGTGGCGTGGGACATGTGGCATCGGCACAGCTTCATCGTGCCATCCCTCAACGGCGCGCCTTACAGCGACAAACCGCCCATGCTGTTCTGGCTGATTCATGTGGGATGGGCTGTCGGAGGCGTGGGCGACGTCTGGCCCCGTGTGCTCGAAGTTTTGATGGGGGCTGTCGAGTTGGTGCTTGCCACCGTGCTCGCACATCGTTTGTTCCCCGAACGCGCGGCGGTCGCGCGAACGACTCCATGGGTGTTATTCGCCTTCAGCTATGCGTTCTTGTTCGGCCTGCAAACCATGTACGAAGTGCTGCTTGCCGCCAGTGTTCTTGGTGCCTTGGTCAGTCTTGCCCCGAGCTCGCGTCGTGAAGCGCCTTGTTTCATCGGATTCGCACTGGCGATCGGCGTGGGGTTGCTTACCAAAGGCCCGGTGATGCTGTTGCACGTCGCCTTTCCCTGGTTACTGGGTCCACTGTGGAATGACTGGGCGCGGCGTGAATCACGGCGGTGGTACGCCGGCGGTCTGCTCGCTGTACTGACCGGATGCGGCATGCTGCTAGCGTGGGCGCTCACGGCCGCCTCGATCGGTGGCCCCACCTATCGCGAGCAATTGCTGTTCCACCAGACGGCAGGGCGCGTGGTGGAAGCGTTCGCGCATGCGAAACCGCTCTGGTGGTACCTGCCGCTACTGCCGCTGTTGGTGTTTCCGTTCGCGCTATGGCCGAGGCTGTGGTTCGCACTAGGGGCCCTGCGGCGTCCGTTCGAACCAGGACTGCGTTTCGTGTTCGCTTGGCTGGGTCCGGTGTTACTGGTGTTCTCGCTGATCAGCGGCAAGCAGCCGTATTACCTGTTGCCGGAATGTGCGGGTTTCGCCTTGCTGTTCGCCGCCGCCGTGGCTCGGAAACATGCTCCTCCGGGAAGGAGCCGTTGGCTCGGTCCGTGGCCGTTGGCATTCTTGTCCGTGGGAGCTGGTCTGTCCCTGTTTGCACTTCCGCAGCTCATTGCGCGCGGGGTAGTCCGTGATCCGCAGCTCGCCACGCTGGGGGCTTTCAGCAGCGCGTTCGGCGTGTTCTATATTTTGCTCGGTGGCCTGCTTCTGCCAAGAAGGGGCGAGTTGCACCGCATTGCTTTGGTGGGCCTTGTGGGTGCCGTCGCCGCCAACGGTCTATTCACGCTCACCTGGTGGCCGGCTTTCGATCTCAAGCCGGCGGCGGTGTTACTGGCACGTGCCGAAGCTCAGGGCAGACCCATCGCCAATGTGGAAACGTACGACGGTCAGTTCGACTTTCTGGGCCGATTGACACGGCCCATGACGCAGCTGTCCGAAGGCGAGTCGGTGCAAGTGTGGGCAAAGGCACATCCCCGAGGATGGATCGTGAGCTACCCAGCCACGGTGACATCTCTCGATCGACGTATAGCTCTTTATGTACAGCCGTTTCGTGGCGTGTGGTTGACCATATGGCCAGCCAGCGAATTGGCCGCCGGCCGCGAAGGCCTGCCGAAGGCGAACTAAACAACCGCACCCTTTGGACGAATTTTCCAACTGAACCCGGTTGAAAAAAGCACGCTATCAAATTTTCAAATAATCATCACACGCGGTGATGAGTTCTCGCAGTGTCGGCTCATCCGCATCAGGACGGGCCGCCAGCAGGGCGCGAAGTTCCCCAATCTGTTTATTGTCTGGAATCAGTTCGGACGGACTTTCCCACATCCAGTCGATCACGATCGGCAAAAGTTGGGTGGCAGACAACGTGGCCACTTCATGCCGGGTGGGTACATACATGCCCGCCCGAAAAACGGGGCTATCCAGCCCATGACTTTCCCTGGCCGCCTTGAAAGCACTGGCGGGCATGCCGAAACGATCGTCGGGGTCAGTCATGGCAGGTCTCCTTCTCTTTGCTGCGAGGCGTCGGCTCGCGTTCTCGTTGTGCTTGCATGCCGTGAATCTTCTTCTGCGTGGAGGTAAATCGATGTCGTGCCGATCGAGCTGTGGCGAAGATTCTGCTGGATGTGGTGGATCGGTGTTCCGTCTTCGGCCTGATGCGTGGCGGCCGTATGCCGTAGCCAATGAGTCGACGCCCGCCGCACTCGGGAGGCTTTGGCGGCATCTTCCTTTTGGAGCGTATCCGCAACATGCCGGAAGGTGGCCTTGACGATCTGATAGATCGCCGTGGGAGTGAGCGCAGAAGCGCGGCCGGCGATCCCCAGAATGGCCGGTATCTTGCCATTGTCGGCCGGCGCGGGCGGCAACCCATGGAAGCCGCGATAGCGCGCGAAATCCTCCATGAGATGGTCGCTGAGGGGGATCTGACCCTCGACGCCGCCTTTGCCCACGACATGGAGCCACCACCGACCACGAACGCGCTGGAAATCGCTCTCGCAGGCCGCGGCGGCCTCGGAAGCCCGTAAAGCCGTTTCGTACAGGAAACGCAGTACCCAACGAGCGCGTTCGTAGCGTTGGCAATCCCGGTTCGTCGACCGTGGCCAACCGTCGATGCTGTGAAGCACGTCGTCCCAAAGGGATCGGTCCAGATAGCGCTCGATAGCACGGGGCATCCCGCGACGCGCCCGTCGCCGCTGCAGCACAAACGGACTGCCGGCGAGATAGCCGGCGCGTACGAGATAGTTGAACAGCCCTGCGAGGATGCCCAAGGCCTGACGTCGGCTGCGCTCGGCCAATGGTCCCGTGAACAGGCGCCGATGCTCACCACGACGGGCCAGACTGTCGTCGCACCAAGTGGCGGGCGGATGGCAGAGAAATGCTTCGTAGGCGATCACATCCTCGCGGGTGAGGCTCGACACCGGCTTGCCACGTATTTGCGTGGCCCAGAGCAGCAGCCGTTCTGCCTCCTTGCGGTAGCTGCGAAAGGTATGGGGCGAGTCGTGATATTCCGCCAGCCACAGGCCGATCGCCGCCACGTCGTCATTGGCCGCAATCTGTCGGGCCACGTTCGCCGGAGCACGGTTGGTTCCGGCGCATCCCGACAGGACAGGAGGCAGGGCCTGGGGTACGGCGAGGCTCAAAGGATGTTCAGTCATGCTTTCCGATGTCCAATGCCGCGGGACCACCAGCGTACTGCTGAATTACTTTCGATTATAGGGATTATCATAAATTTCCTGATTTCATCATTACACATATAACGTAATACCGTGATATACATGATTCATATCCTGCGAAATTGACCCGCCAGCAACTGAGAATGCCCATGAGCCGTGTCAGTGATACCCGCCAACGTACCCGCGAAGCCGCTGCCCAGCTCGTTGTCGGCGGCAAACGACCCCACGAAATCACGGTCGACCAGATCTATACGGCCATCCAGCAGGGCAGCCGCACGACGATCAATGACGAGTTGAAGCTGTGGAAGGACGAACGTACAAAAGCGGACGCCCTCGGCGCCGATCTCCCGGCCGCTGTGGCCGATGCGATGCGCACCCTGTGGGTGTCCGCTGTCGAGCAGGGCGAAGCGGTATTTGCCGAACAGCGGGGCGCCTTGGAGACCGCTTTGGCGGAGGCCGAGCAGCAGCGGAATGCAGCCCTGCAAACGCGCGCCGATGCCATGGAGATGGCGACAGCACTGACCGAACAGTGCGAAACACTTCGACATGAAGTTGCCGCGCAGCAAGCGCGCGTGGAGACCGAGATGGGTGCGAAGAACCAAGCTCTGCAGGATGGGCAGGCGCTGCAACAAAGGTTCATCACCTTGCAGACCGAGACGGCTGAACAGATCGAACGTATCCGTCAAGCTCAAACCGAACAGGCCGAGGAATTCCAAGCCGCGATCGCGAGCCGAGATGCGGCTTTCCAGATCGAACGCGATAAAGCGAATGAGCGACTGGAGATCGCGCAAGCACGCATGCTGCAGGAGATCGACGCCGCACGCGAAGGCCAGCGGCGCGCGGAAAACCAGCTGACCAAAGCGCGAGAGCGACTGGAACAGCAGCAGGCCAGCTTGGCGGAGCTACGCTTGGATGCAGGGCGCCATCGTCGCGAGTTGGCTGAGCGTGATATCCGCCTTGAAGCACTGGCCACTACTGTCGCAGAGCGGG
This sequence comes from Rhodanobacter sp. FW106-PBR-R2A-1-15, assembly GCF_058789735.1. Lineage (NCBI taxonomy): Bacteria > Pseudomonadati > Pseudomonadota > Gammaproteobacteria > Lysobacterales > Rhodanobacteraceae > Rhodanobacter > Rhodanobacter sp. FW106-PBR-R2A-1-15. The sequence goes on from NZ_JBYTEM010000002.1 coordinate 109,603, forward strand.
ATCGGATGGTCATCGAGTTGGCCGCAGTTCGCGGGCAATTGGAAGGGATGGGCACGGCGGTGCAGTCGCTCGAAGCCCGGGCGAAAGCCGCAGAAGCTCGGTTAACTCAGACACCCGCACCGCCTCGAAAACGCCGGCAACATTAGAACATCGAAAGACGCGCTTTACATTTTTGGGGGTTGGGCAAAATTAGCCTGGTTGAGCCATTTCCTACGGTGGCAAGGGAACGGGACGTCCCGCATGTCGCCAGGGTCGAAAGCGGCCCCGCGCCTGCTACCGAGGATGGCGCCGAGGCATTGACGCCGCCCGCCACGCTGGCGCCGCCGAAGGTCCAGCTCGACTCGACCACCGCCCTGCCGGTGTTACCGGCGATCCCGCCGGATGAGGAGCCAGGTGGTGATGGCCTCTCTGCGGCGCCGCACGATGCGGCACCGCCACCACCACCGCGCCACCTCGATGTGGCCGACACGACGATCGTCGCCTCATCGACCCGCTATGTCGCCGTCTCCCAGGTCCAGGGGACGCTGCGCTCGGGCAGCAAGAAGCCGGGCGCGGTCCGCAAAGTTGCGATCGACCAGGTGATCGAGTGGCTGCGTGGTCGCAAGGGCGTCGCTGTGCCGGCGGACTGGCGCGAGCGATCGTCATGGGAGGTCGGGACCGACACCGGCGCCAAGCAGTGCTGGTGGGAGACGGATGGCAGCCATGTGGCGATGCGCCTGGATGAGCCTTGTGGCCAGCTGCCGGGACGCCATTGGCGCGTGGAGTTCGTCCTGGCGCTCACTGCGAAGGAGGTTGTCGTCGGCACCCGTCTGAGCGTGCTTGTCCAGCGCGGGGTGGAACCACAGGTCAAACCCTCTGTTCCAGGCCTGGTCCGCCTGATGAACAGCAAGCTGGAGTTCCTCGCGGACGGAACACCGGGCAACGGCACGGCTGAGTTCGTCGCCAGCGACGCCGACGTGCGCCATCTTGTCGGGTTGATTAGCGACCGCCACCGGACCATCGCGCTGGTCATCATTCACACGGCCACCGCGCGCTCACGGGCGGCGATCTCGGCGGCGACCCTGGCCAAGAGGGTCGCCGGCATTGCTCGCGTGGTGATGATCGACACCGGCGGAGCGCAGCGGCTCGCGCACGCGCTCGGTCCGGCAGGCGTGATCCCCCGCAACGGAGTGCGCCTCTACGGTCGCCAGTTCGACGCGGATCTTGCCAGCGCGAGCTGTCCCGTCCTTCCGCCCGAAAGCTGGCCAGGCCGGGACGCTGTGGGCCAACTGGAGGACGCCTGCGCAGTGGTTTCGGTGTCGGTCGACGACGCCGAGATTGACGTGCCCTCCTTTGCGCATATCCGGCAGCTGATCGCGCGCGAGCGGCGACGCCAAGAACGCGAACGCCTGACCAGTGCCAGCGAGGAAGTCGTCGACGAGATCGCGAGCCTCCGCGCGGCCCTGGCGGCGGCCGAAGGCGACGTAGCCGCCGCCGAAGAACTCGCCGCCGAGCAACAGAATCGCGCCGAGGAGACCGAAGAGCAGCTGCGCAGCGCGTTGGCGAAGCTGATGATCGCCTCGGAGCGGATCGACCAGCTGCAGGCCGCGCAGCGTGCCGCCGTCAACGACGTGCCGCTTCCGGAAACTTGGGCCGCGTTGGAGCGATGGACGGTGGAGCAATTCCAGGATCGGGTGGTCTTGACCGCGGGCGCGATGCGCGCCGCCCGCGCGTCGGTGTTCGAGAACATACCTCTCGTCGCCGAGACGATCGCCCTGCTAGGCAACCAGTACTGGACGGTAAAGACCACCGGGTCGGAGGAAGCGCGCCTCGATCTCGTGGAGGCGCAGAAGAAGTTGTACGTTGAAATCAGCCCCGCAGGCGAAGCGCTGAACAACGCCAAGCTGAAGGGGCAGTACCAGACCACGTATCAGGGGAGGCGTTATACCCTGGACCAGCACGTGAGTGGATCCAGCTCGCGCGATCGCCGCCGCGGTTTTCGTCTGTACTTCACGTGGTCGGACGACTTACAGAAGGTGATTATCGGCAGCTTGCCTGAGCATCTCGACAATACGCTCACGTGATCGGACAAGCGCCACTTTTCTTGTGGCGAAAATTCCACCCGATACAGCGAGATCCCGGCCGTTCGCCGGCTAGGCCTCGCCGATCGCTTCGGATAAAAGGGCCGACAGTCGCTCGTGCACCCAGGCTTCGTCGGCCGGTCCCGCGGCGTCCTGCACGACGTCGGCCTCGCCGGCGAAGGCCATCATCAGGTCGCCGTTGTCAGGGTATTCGGCTCGGAGCGCCGGCAGCCGGGCCGCGAGGCTGGCGATGCTGCTTTCGAGTTCGGCGCGTGATGATGACATGGCGCCATTTTTCCCTTGCGCGCCATCGACGCGCAACTGTAGCGGCGCTGATTACGCCATGGCTTGCGCATCAGGGTGTCGTCGGCTCCGCGCTGTCCCCGGATACGAAAAAGCGCACCTGCGCCATAGCGAGGTGCGCTTCAGATCATGGGCAACCGAACAGCAAGATCAGGTGACGGTGCTGCCTTGTTTTAGGTGCAAAAAGTAACGCTTCGCGCCATTCGGCAACACATTGATTGTATTAATAAAAAGATCTTGCGAGTTTAGCAAATATCATTTCAATCAAAGAGTTGCTGTTACCCCTTTTTGAGACCCTAATTCGGGCTGATCGGCGGTGGTCCGCGATGATTTTGCTGCAAATAGTGACACTTCGACCTTGCGGTGGGTCGGATTGACTCGGCGGGGCCGGCATCGTCAACGGGAGGAACGCGTGCGAGGCCTGGCCGATTTTGCGGCCTTCTTGGCCGCTCCTGGGCGCTTAACCTTCGTGGCCTGACCTTGGGCCCGAAGGATCGCGGGCAGATCGCCCAACGTGGCCCATTGGCGCTCCAGCGTCTCGACACGCGCCCGGTACGCCGCCACGTCTTGCTGCGCCGTGGTCAAACTGGCGCGGACGGTGGTCAGTTCGTGCCGATGCTTCTCGCGCTCGGCAGCACGTTCCTTCTCCACAGCGGTCAGCCGGGTGCGCCATCCCTTGCTCTCCTGGCGGGCGCGATCCACCTCGGCGTGGCCATGATCTTCCGCGGCGCGCAGTTGCTGGGCCAGCGATTCGCGTTCGGCGGCCGCGGTGGCTTCCTGGGCCTGCAGGCGCGCTGTGACGCTGAGGTACTCCGCTTCCAGTCGCCCGTTACGCGCTTCCAGCGCTTCCCGCTGCTGGGTCAGATCCGCCAGTTGTGCGGCTTGCTGCTCGACGAGCCGTTGAATATCGGCCAAGCGTGCCGCCATGGCCGTTTCGGCCTGCTGCGCCTGCGCGAGCGCTTGCTGGAGTTGCGCGTGCGCCTGTTGAAGGGTCTCTCGTTCACGATCAAGCGCCACGCGATCGTCGGCGAGTTGTTGCCGCTCACGGGCAAGGTCGGCATGCACGGCCTCGCGCGCCTGCTGCCACGCCTGTGCCCACCATTGTTCCGCCAGGGTGGCGATTCCGGCGGGGACGTCGGGGATCGATGCCATCGCCTGCTGTGCGGTCAATCGGGCGCCCAGCGCCTGCCACCACGAATCGAGTAGCCGGGTGACGGTGTTCGGCGAGCCGGTACCGAGGTGGGCGCGGATCCGCTCCACCGTGGGGCGCTCGCCGGCGGCCACGAGGGCGTCGGCGGCGGCGTGAACCTGCGCTTCGGTGATGCCTTTGGCCATGGCGAAGCTTTCCTCTGTGCGGCGTGACCGGGTTTGGTGCTATACAAGCGATAATAGATCGTTATCGCAAGTAGGCCTTTCTAATCGTTACTTATCTTACATACTACATATGAAAAGAAACAGCGATTTGCGACTTCCCACCCTGCCTCCTATCGCTCCGCCGGAGCAATTGGCCACGGAAGCGGCGGCGGCCGTGCGCGACATCCTGGCCGAAGCGGCGTCGGCGAACACCGCGCGCAGTTATGCCAGCGCGCTGCGCTACTGCGCCGCCTGGTATCAGGGCCGCTACGGCCAGCCGTTTGCCCTGCCATTGCCCGAGGCGGTGGTGATCCAGTTCATCGTCGACCACCTGGCCCGTCGGAGCGAATCGGCGCTCACCTGGGAGCTGCCGCCCGCACTGGATGCCGCACTGGTCGAGGCCGGCCTCAAACAACGCCTGGGGCCGCTGAAGTTGAGTACGATCAGCCATCGGATCGCCGTGCTGTCCAAAGCGCACCAGTGGCGTCGCGTGGCCAACCCGTGCGAGCAGCCGGCCGTCCGTCACCTGCTGGCCCGCGCCCGCCGCGCCGCGGTCAAACGCGGCGACCGCCCCACCAAGAAGACCGCGATCACCCAGCCCGAGCTGGCCGCGCTGCTGGCCACCTGCGATGCCTCCCTGACCGGGGTGCGCGATCGCGCGCTGCTGCTGTTCGCGTTCGCCAGCGGCGGGCGCCGACGCAGTGAAGTGGCCGCCGCGGACCTGAGCGATCTGCGCCGGGTCGGCGAGCGCGCGTTCGTGTACCACCTGGGGCACAGTAAGACCCAACAGGCCGGACCGAGCGTCACCGCCACGCCCGACAAGCCCATCCTGGGTCCCGCGGCCGACGCACTGGCCGCTTGGCTGGCGGCGGCTCAGCTCACGGACGGCCCGATCTTCCGTCGGCTGTGGCGGCACCGCATTGGTGGCGGCCTCTCACCCGCCTCGGTCGCAGCCATCGTGCAACGCCGCGCCGCGATGGCTGGGTTGGAGGGGGACTTCGGCGGGCACAGTCTGCGCTCGGGCTTTGTCACCGAAGGCGGCCGCCAAGGCATCGCGCTGCCGGCGTTGATGGCCATGACCGAGCACCGCGCGGTGGGCAGCGTAATCGGGTACTTCCAGGCCGGTGGCGTGACCGACAATCCCGCGGCGCGCCTGCTCGACGATGGCATCCTGCATGCGTCGCACGCATCGTCCCCCTCATCGGTTTCGGGCGACGATGCGTCATGACCGCCGGCGCGTGCTCCACGCGGGCTATCCGCGCACAAACATCACCCCGCCTGGCGCATCCGATGACCCGATTCAAAAGATGGCCATGCGGGTGCGTAAAAATTCCTCATCCGACACGGACAATTCCGCCAGGTTTTTCAGTGCGGGCAAACGACGCACGTCATCCATGGCCATCGGAAAATCCAGACGCGGGTTGATGCGGTGGTAGGCGGTACCCAGCAGGCCCGCCGCCAACAGATTGGTGTACTGCGACTGGCTTTCGTCGATGACGTTGTGGAAGTGCGCACCCCAGGCCAGCAAACCGCCGTTACGCAAGCGTTCTGGGGTATAGGGCATGGCACATTGCTCACCGGTGCCTATCGACAATACGGCCAGTTGTGCCAGGCACGTGGCACCAAGGTCGTGAGGCGGCGCGATACCGCGCCGACTCGGGCGGCTGAACTGGAACGCCTCCACCACACCGAGTAGCGCGGGGTTGTTGGCGTAGAGCCCACCATCGACGAGATCGCTCAGGCGTTCCGTCGCGTGGGCGGCGAAGAAGGTTGGCGCCGCCGAGGTGGCTAATGCCAGATCGGCGAGACGATCTTCGCCACGCCATGGGCCTGGCTTCGCGTAATCGCTGCGGAAGAGATGGGGTCGTGCATTGGTCAGCGAGGCCGCGGTGACGCAGACATCCGTCTGCACCGCGCCTAAGGTGAGGTCGCCGAAGAACGCATGCATCGCCTCGCGTAAGGCGTCGCTGCGGTAACGGGGGCGGAAATTTCTCATCCACCCGAAGCGCCGCATCGTTGAACCGAAGATGCGCGGCACGTGTCTTTCATACAGGGCGGATATCTCGCTCACCGGTCGGCCCAGTGCCAGCGCCAGTGCGATGATCCCGCCCGTCGACGTACCACAGATGAGGTCGAAACGCGCCCCCAGCGGCAGCGCGTTATCAGTCAGCGTATTCAAATACGCTTCGACGCATTCGAGAATCTTGAGTGTCAAATAACCGCGGGCGCCGTCCCCATCCAGGGTGAGCACCGAAAACAACCGGGCGGTACCGGCACGAGGCGATGGGGGTTGCGCTAAATGCATGGCAGAGGGTGTGCTGGCTTGGACTCTTCGATGCATGAGAGGAAACGCGAAGGCTGCCCTTGTCTTGACGAGTTCGTTATGCGCCTCGCGTGGGTTGAGGTGCTGCACTAGGTCACGTCAGGAAAGCTACACGCCGTGCGGACTTTTTGCTTGGCGCGCCTGCTACACCATCGAACTGATGTCCGAGGCATAGCTGGGATAGGCAAAGATGATGCCCTTGAGCTTGTTCGCCGTCAGTCCAGCGCCCATGGCCATGGCGAGCAGATTGATCTGTTCCTCGGCGCCGGGGCCGATCAGATGCGCGCCCAGGATGTTCCCGCTGCCTTTCTCGACCAACACCTTGTAGGCGCTGTGTCGCGCGCCCACGCGCAGGGAGGAATACCACTGCGCGGTTATCTCGAAATGCGCGTCAAAGTCCAGCCCCTGCTCGCGTGCCGCGTCTTCGGACAGCCCGACGGACGCCACGGGCGGAAGCGTGAAGACGACGCTGGGGATCGGCGGGTAGTGGATCGCGCGCTCGTCTTTTCCGGCGAGCAGGTTCTTGCCCGCGATCCGGCCCTCGTTGGCCGAGACCGGGGTGAGATTGGGGCCGCTGTCCGCGCAGTCGCCGGCCGCGAAGATCGCCGGGTTGGTCGTGCGCATGAAGGGACTGACTTGGATGCCCTTACGGCCGTAGGCCACGCCCGCGGCGTCCAGGTTGAGATGCTCGATGTTGGGCACGCGCCCGGTGGCATGCACCACCCTGTCGCAGGCAATGGTCTGGGTGCCTTGCGGCGTTTCATAGGTCACGATGAACCCGGCGCCGTCCTGCTCGATCGTCAACACCCTGGCCTCGGTCCGCAGGTCGATGCCCAGATCGGCGGTCGCTTCGGAAAGCATGCCGACCATGTCGGGGTCGAAATTGCCCAACGGGCGCTTCATCATTTCTAGTACCGTGACGTCCCTTGAGCCGGCGCGTTTGCAGATGTGGGCAAATTCCATCGCGATGAATCCGCCGCCGACGAAGACGACCCTGTCCGGCCGCTCCGGCAATTCGAGGAAGTCGGTGCTGGTGATCAGCAGGTTTTCGCCCGGGATATTCAAGGTCATCGGCCGGGCGCCGGTGGCAAGGTGAAAATGCCGAGCGGTCAGGAGTTCGCCATTCACTTCAATCGTGTTTGGTCCGGTGAAGCGGGCCTGGCCATGCAGGGGAACGACACCGGCCCGCTGCATCCCGGCTTCGATCCGACCTGACATGAGGTCGGTAAAGCTGCGCTTGAAAGCGATCATGTCGGGCCAATCGACAGCGGTTTGCGCCCGAAGCCCCTTGCCTTTCAAGTTGCGCGCCCAGTCGACGCCCTCGGTCACGGCGATCAGCATTTTTTTGGGGTCACACCCGCGTAAGGCGCACGTACCGCCATAAGGCAAGCTATCGACCACGGCGACCTTCCAGCCTGCCGCCGCAGCCATGCGGGCGACGCCCGTACCGCCGGTACCGGCCCCGATCACGATCAGGTCGAAACTCTCATTTGGGTTCATGCCATGCTCCTTTACTTCCGACGGACGTCGAGCAGCGCTTCGAGGTTGACAGCGATCGTGGACGCAAGGCGCTTGGCCTGGATGGCGGCGTGCCCGCGGAATTGCTCGTCCACGGTTGCCACAAATAACGCCAACCACCGCTGAAAGTGGTGGTGGTGCAAGGAATGTCGCGTGTGCAGCGCCATGTGCTGGGCAATCATGTTGCGTCGATAGCCCTCATGGTCACCGAGCAGCATCTTGCGCCAATACGCGCGAATCTTTGGTATATGTTGCTGCAGGTCAACGTCTTTGAAGATCGGTCCAAGCGCGGCATCAACCCTCACCTTGGCGTAAAAGGCGTCCACGAAGTCGGCAATGGCCTCCGGTGAGTTCAGTTCACGCGAATCCATGGCGATCGTTTTCACCTGGCGCTCAAGGGCATGCGGATGCGTCCGATCGGCCCTCGACGAATTCAAGCCGGCCGTGCATCAAACCGCTCATACGCGTCCTCCAAACGCACGTATCGCCCGCCACACGGATAGCCCGAACAAGCTGATCAACCCCAGTGCCGCGATGACCCAGTGCGCACTGAAAAAGGCGCCGGCCGTCGTACCCGCCAAGAGCGCGGCCAGGATCGGGAGGTGACACGGGCACGTCAGCACAGCCAGCCCGGCCCACAGGTAACCCGTGATGGATTTGCGCTCGTGACCGTTCATCGCCGTGCCTCTTCGTGTCGACCAACCTCTGCCCGCAGCGCGCTCAATTGCGCCTCCAACCCCACCAATGCCTGCCGCCGCTCATCGACGATTCCGCCTACCTCTGCCAGGCACATCACCGTCTTATCGGCATTCGATGCATCCAGCGACCGGCACAGTCGCGTCACGACGTCCAGGCCGACCCCTGCCTCGACCGCGGACCGCACGAAACAAAGCCGGTGCAGGGCGTTCGCGTCGAACACGCCATAACCTCCATCGGTGCGCGCGGCCGGATGCAGCAGCCCGCGCACCAGGTAGTCACGCACGATATGCACGCTCACGCCGGCGTCTTTAGCCAGCTGTGACACGGTGTAGGCGTTCATCGAACACCCCGTCTCCTCATCCGGCACAGCAGGAAAGTTGCTTGACGTCCTTGGTGAAGGTCTGTGCCGCCAGTTTCAGGCCCTCGACCATCGTCAGGTACGGGAACAACTGATCGGCAAGCTCCTGCACGGTCATGCGCGCCCGGATCGCCAGTGCGGCCGCCTGGATGATCTCGCCGGCTTCCGGCGTCACCGCCTGCACCCCGATGAGCCGGCCGCTACCCGCTTCGGCCACCAGCTTGATAAAGCCATGGGTGTCGAAATTGACGAGCGCCCGCGGCACGTTATCGAGTGAAAGTGTGCGGCTATCCGTCTCGATACCCTGCAGGTGCGCTTCCGCCTCGCTAAGGCCTACGGTCGCGACTTGGGGCTCCGTGAACACCACCGCCGGCATGGTGGTGAGATCCAAGGTCGCCTCGCCCCCCATCAGGTTGATGGCGGCACGTGTACCGGCGGCGGCCGCCACGTAGACGAACTGCGGCTGGTCGGTGCAATCGCCCGCAGCATAGATGTGCGGCGCACTGGTTCGCATACCGCGATCGACCACGATGGCGTTTTGAGCATTCACCGCAACACCCGCCGCCTCCAGCGCGAGGTCACGCGTGTTGGCGGTCCGGCCCGTGGCCACCAGCAACCGATCGGCACGCACTTCGCCGTGCCCGGTGGTGAGCACGAATTCACCGTTGGCATGGGCAACTTGGCTGGCCTGGGTGTGCTCCAACACCTCGATGCCTTCGGCACGGAACGCCGCCGTGATCGCCTCGCCGATGGCCGGATCTTCGCGAAAGAACAAGCTGCTGCGCGCCAAGATGGTGACGTGACTGCCCAACCGCGCGAAGGCTTGCGCCAATTCCACCGCAACCACTGACGAGCCGATGACGGCGAGCCGCGGCGGAATCGCGTCACTGGCTAATGCCTCGGTGGACGTCCAATACGGGGTGTCCTTCAAGCCGGGGATGGGCGGCACCGCCGCGTGGGCACCCGTGGCGATCAGGCAGCGATCGAAAGACACCTCCGATTCACCACGCCCCGTCGTCGACGTGACGACGAGCGTGTGTGCGTCCTTGAAACGCGCTTCGCCACGCAGCAGCTGGATGTTGGGGTTGGTATCGAGAATCCCCTCGTACTTGGCGTGACGCAGTTCGTCGACACGACCTTGCTGTTGGGCGAGCAGTCGGTCACGCCGAACCACCGGCCCCGTACTGGAGATGCCGTCATCGAACGGACTGCTTCGACGCAGGTGGGCCACGTGCGCGGCGCGGATCATGATCTTCGACGGCACGCAGCCGATATTGACGCAGGTACCACCGACGGTTCCGCGCTCGATGACGGTCACCCGGGCGCCGAGTTCAACGGCCTTCAGCGCTGCCGCCATGGCCCCGCCGCCCGTGCCGATGACAGCAACGTGCAGTCGCTGCTCCGAAGCGGTGGGCGTGCGGTCGACATCGCCACGCGGCTTGAACCAACCACCCAGCGAGCCCAAGGCCTGGTCGAGCATGGAGGACTTGCGCGCGAGTGTGTCGGCTTGCGGTGCCGAGGCGGCGGCGATCCGGTAGTTTTGCGGCAGACCCGCGTTGAGTTGCTCCACCGTCAATGGCTGGGTACTACGGACGTGCGCCACATTTTGCGGGTAGGCGACGTCAGCGGCGACGACGTCAGGCAACGCCCGGAGCGCTTTTTCAACATGTCGGGCGCAATCGGCGCACGTCATGCCGATCACAGAGAGGGTTTGTTCGTTCATGATGTTCCTGGCAAATGAACGCGTGTCGCTTCGGTTCGAAGCAGAGCGGCACACCGTTGAATCAATAGAGGGCCCCATCAACCATCGCAGTGACGGCACCTTCCGTTAGCAGCAATAGGGCACCACGACGATCAACAAAAGCACGATGCCGATGACGATCGCGGCCGTGATGAGGTCGGTTTTCTTGGCACTCAGCCATGCTTTCATGGGTGTCATCTCCGATAGGGTGATCCAACGAACGCCGGTACTCCACGGGGTTTGATCCCACATCTCCACCCGCGGAAGGTGGGGTGAGTGTTCAACAGCAGGCGTCGTCTCGCTTCGCACCGCGGTGCCCCTTTCCCGGCGGCGATACCAGATCCCAGATGGATACCGCGACCATCAAGACCAGCCCGGGATAGAGCAGCCACGCCGCCATGCGCAAGGCCCCGATCAGCACCAAGACCGGTCCGATCACGCCAAGGGCCATGCGTAACCACTGCCGATGACGGAAGCCGGCGATCCCGTTGGCAAGCAAGGCGACCATCGCAAACAGTGGCAGCAAGTAATGGATGAATACGCCCTCGTACTGGCTCAGAAAGCCCAATCCGATCGCGGCGCCCAGGCTGGCGAGTGCAGGAAAGCAAGCAGCGCATCCCATCGCTGTGACGATGGCCCCGATTACGCCCGCTTTGTCGGCGGTGCGTGTGAGTGGAGTGAGAGACATGGGAATGACCTCGGGCGCTTCAATTCTTAACGGTGGAGGGGTAGCCCGCATCCGTCGTGGCGCTGACGAGTGCCCGGGTGCTGGTCTTGGCATCATCGAAGGTCACAACGGCTTCCTTCTTGTCGAACAGGATCTCGGTCTTTTCGACACCGGGAACCTGGGACAGCGCTTTCTTGACGGTGATGGGACATGCGGCACACGTCATACCGGACACCGACAGGGTGGCGGTCTTCGTAGCCGCCCAGGCAGGCGCGGAAATGGCGGTGGCAAGGACGATGAGAGCGGCAAGTTTCTTCATGGGTGGATCCTCCGACGGGTCAGTAAAACAGCGTGGCGAGATAGGGAAAGGTCAGCGCCACGAGCACCAGGGCTGCGACGATCCAGAACAAGACTTTGTAGGTGGTCCTGACCTGCGGCACAGCGCAGACGTCACCAGGCGCGCACGCCGTAGCAGGCCGGTAGATGCGTCGCCAGGCGAAGACCATCGCGATCAGCGCTGCACCGATAAAGTACGGGCGGTACGGCTCAAGCACAGTCAGGTTGCCGATCCAGGCGCCACTGAACCCAAGGGCGACCAAGACCAGGGGACCAAGGCAACAGGTCGACGCCAGTAGTGCGGTGATACCCCCGGCCAGAAGAGCGCCGGAACCTGTTTTCTTGACGACTTGGGTATTTTTCATGGAGGGCTCTGCGTGGATGGGGGCGACTATGGGAGCACTCTATTCGCGTACTTAGGTACAGAGTCAAGCGCAAGAATTTTTAGCGTCAACCCGCTGCAATCAGTTGGTGCTTCAGCAGACTGCGCAGACAAACCGCGAGATCGAATGCTCCGTCGATGGCCCGAGCCGCCGCATACGCGGCCTCCAGATCACGCGTATCGATCAGCGCGGCGATGCAGGCGAAGCTCGCTGCGTCCAGCACGGTCATCGCCACCTCGCCGCCGTCACGCCACAACACGACCTGTTCGCCGCGACCATCCAGCTGCAGCCGCTCGCCTTCGGGGGCGGTGGCGTAACGCCAGATCGTCAGCACCGGATGCGTACTGCCCAGCAGGCGCACGCTGGGATGCAACCGCCAGGACAACGATGTCGTGTCATCGAGCGTGGCCGGAGCCAGTGGCGATGCTTCAGCGGCCAGTGCGGACTGCTGGCGTAGCCACTCCAACTGCGCCACATCAGGCAAATAGGCAAGTGCTGCCGCTTCGGGCATCGTGGCCAGAAACGCGGCGAAGGCGCCGCCGAACGCCTGCAGGTTGCCGCGCGTCGACGGATGATGCAGGCGATAGCGCGTCGCTGCGGCCTCGAAGAAGGCCTCGCCGACCAGCGCTTGCACCGCGGGGTACGTGGCGCGCAGCGTTTCGATCTGCGTACTGGCGATGGCGTTGCCGTACACCTGCAACCGTGCAGCGGGGGCGAGGCCGGCACCGACAACCCACTGCGCGAGGTCACTGCCGCGATCGAGCACGGCGTTGGCGAAACCGCGTTGCAACTCAAGCAATGTGGGTGCGGTGACCATTGAGCAGGGCCTCCGCGCGGCCGGCTTCCGCCAGCAACACCTCAAGTTCGGGGATGTCCTGATCCCACTCAATCAGGGTGGGTACGGGGCCGAACAGATCCAGTGCCCCGGCATAAAGCGCCCAGACTTCGGCATCCACCGGCCGGCTGTGGCTGTCGATCAATAGCGGTACCGCGAGATCGGTCTTGCGAATAAATCCACCCAAGTGGATCTCGCGCACCGCCGCGCGCGGCATCGCACGCAGATAGGCATGCGCGTCGAAGCCGTGATTGACGCTGTTGACGTAGACATTGTTGACGTCGAGCAACAGGCCGCAGCCACTGCGACGTATCAATTCGGCGACGAACTCCCACTCGCTCATCTCGGCGTGTTGGAACGTGAGATAGCTGGAAACGTTCTCGACCAGGAACTCGCGGCCCAGCGCGTCCTGCACCTGCTGCACGCGCGTCACTATCAGGTCCAGCGCCTCCCGGGTGAACGGTAGCGGCAGCAGGTCGTTGAGGTGGATGCCGCCGATCGCGCCCCAGCAAATGTGATCGGAGACCAGCCCCGGTTCGAAGCGTTGCACCAGCGCACACAGCGTCGCCAGATGCTCGTCGTCGAATGTGTCGGCTGATCCCAGCGAGAGGCCGACACCGTGCAGGCTCAGCGGATAGTCGGCGCGCACATGCTCGATCGCCGCATGCAGTGCTCCGCCGTCGGCAAACAAATTCTCACTGTGCACCTCGAACCACGCCACGCGCGGACGTTCGCTCAACACCCGCTGCATGTGTGGCGCACGCAGACCGATCCCGACTCCAGAAGGAGCCGAGATCGGTGGCGCCGCGAGCGTGCTCGCGTCGTGCATCGTGGTGTTGCTCAGCCCTTCTGTGCCGGTTCGAGTTTGCCGCCGTCGATCTTCTCGCACAAGCCCTTGGGCACCGCGACGAAAGAGTTTGGATCGCGGGCCTTGGTGTCCTGGCTGGCGCAGGAGTGGCCTGCTGCTTTGCAGTCGTTCTTCTGCGCAGCGTTGATGCCGTAACACTTCTCCATATGACTCATTGACATCGGTTTGCTCTGCATGCCTGCGGCCGCTGCGACTGTGGTCAGACCCAACGTGAGTCCTCCCGCCAGAACGGATTTCAGAATCGATGCGGTATTCATTCTCAACTCTCCAGTACGTGGCCAGAAACACTCTGGCCTTCTTTGAAAATGACAATCGGTAACCCATGCAGAAACTTTCCCGTGTCGACCAGCAGCCATCCTCATCTTCGAACCGCGCGTCCGGTCAATCTCCGCCCATGGCGCAGAGCCTACTGCCGTACTTCGGTACGACATCAAGCGTGGATTGCCAAGACCGCGGGAGCCTTGACCGACGTCCTACTGCCCATCGTGGCTCGGCCTGAGATGGAAGGTCGGATGTGCGCATGCGATTTCCGTGATGATGTCGCTTAGCAGCTGGCGTGCTTCCTGCTCGCAGCCTCCGCAGCCACCCGAGCAGCCGGTGAGCCACTGCAATGCTTCGAAACTGCGCACCCCGGCCACCACCGCGTGGCGAATGTCCTCCTCGGTCACGCTGTGGCACACGCAAACGTCAGTCATGATCCAACTCGCGTGGCGGAGCCGTCCTGTCGTAGCCTGAGACGCGGCGGATCGCAGATGTCGGTCCTGAAGCACGGAGTCGTACCCACGATCTGACGCGAAGTCGGCACGTCAACCCGCGGCCTCGGGCAGGAGCGCAGCGGGCGTCAACCACGCCTCCAGCTGCGGCAGCGCGTTCGGTCCGAGATGCTGCTGGAATGTGTTTCGCGCCACCCCGAGTAGCCGGGCAAGTCGAGCTTCGATAGGCAAGGCCTCGTCTGCCACAAGAACCTCTAGCAGCGCACACGCGAGATCGCATTGCAGCGCGGCCCCATCGGGCAACGGAACGCGTGCTTGCGACAGCCGCTGGACGAGACGGGCGGCCATGGTGTGCGCCTCCTCCTGACTGAGCTGATCGACCGTCTCGCGCCGGTACCAGTATGAAGGGTTCGGAAATGTGGCAAGCAACGCCGACGCCGTCGTGGCAGCTACCAAAGCAACCTGGCTGTCACCGCCGAGGGCAGCACGCAGGAGGCCGACCTGCTGGTCGACCCGAAGCTCACGCAGCCATTTGATCGCGATCACGTCACCGCGATGGTGCAGCCAAACCTCTGCAATATCAGGATGAACCTCCAGGCGTGCCAAAACGGGTTTGGCAAGGCACCCGCAACCGATCTGCGGCACCGCCTCGCACACGAGCGGCACCGTGTAGAAGTGAATGAACACGAACGTCTCCCAGGGGGTGAGGTGGGTGTACGCTATGTCCGTAGTCATGTACGGAGTCAATGGGTATGGGGAAGCCATCGGAACAACTGACCATCGGTGCGTTTGCCAAAGCCGCGGGGGTCAACCTGGAAACCATCCGGTTTTATCAGCGCAAGGGGCTGCTTCCGGAACCGGACAAACCCTATGGCAGCATCCGCCGCTATGGTGATACCGATGTCGCTCGTGTGAAATTCATCAAGTCAGCGCAGCGTTTGGGCTTCAGCCTCGACGAAGTCGCACAGTTGCTCGCCCTGGAGGACGGCACCCATTGCAGTGAGGCGGCACAATTCGCCGCGCAGCACCTGGCCGACGTGCGGGGACGCCTGAAAGACCTCAAGCGCATGGAAACCGTACTGGCTCGATTGGTCGCGCAATGTCATTCGCATCGCGGCACCATTACCTGCCCCCTCATCGCCTCCCTGCATGGCCGTTGAGACGTCCTGCCGGCGACGCCTGACAGCCTGGCGCACTCTTTGGTGGATCAGCCGGACATGAAGGCAAGCTGTTCGCCGGCTTATCGGCAATGCCCCGTCAGCAGCCGCGTGATGCGCGACCGAAACTGGTCAGGGGTCAACGTCGTGATCGGTTCGCGCTGCGGCCATACCTTCAGGATGGCGGCTCGGAAATTGGCGGGCGTGCTGCCTTGCTCGGGACCAATGATGTAGGTCGGCACCGTGGTGACCGCGTAGTGCGGGTACATCTGCCGCGCGACGTCTTCGAACCGACCATGATCGGTGGCGCCTTCGGCAAACACCAGCAAAGCCACCCATGCACCGCAGCGGTCGCAACGCACTTCTTCGACGGGGATGGTGCCGCCGGGCAGCGAGTGCTTTGCCGCCAAGGGTGGTGGTGGCGTACTGCTCGGACCGCGAATGGACTCCAGCGCCGTCACGATCTGGTGCGACAGGGGTTCCAATATCGCGCGCCGCTGGGCAAACATCGCCTCCCGTTCGTCGCCGGCGATGTCGGTGACCACGCAGGTTTCGCCGGACGCGGTACCTGTGACGCGCAGGCGTCCCAACTCCCCCAGTTCGGCGTGCCGAAAGACGTAGGCGATACCGTCCGGCAAAGGGTCGCGGTGAAAGGACACATCCGGTGGCAGCTTTAATCCGGCAGCCGCTTCGGCGGGCGATTTGCGTTGGGAGGTCATGCGGGATTCCGTGCGAACGCGTGGCGGCTTCCAACGACGTTAACGCATGTTCCGCAGCACCGGCCTGACCGGCTGCAGGGTGGGCAGCAACCGCGCCATGTACCGCTCGACCGGGAACAGGAACAGCCCGCGAAAATTCACGAGACGCTCCTGGATCGGCGCGATATGGCGCAGGTTCTCGGGCACCGCGAGGGCTGCGATGTCGGCGGGCAAGGTCGCGAGCGATTGCTGCATGCGCGCCGTGGTCCACGCCATGACGATGTTGCTCAACAGCGTGATGGCGGAGGAGACACTTCGGAGGCGCGCGTTGTGGCTCATCTGATGCCGCGGCACCTTGCCCGTTTCCAGCGCATGCTCCAGCACATGGACACGTTCCCCGTGATTGAGGGTGCGCAGGATTTCCCGGCGGAAGTCGGGTAGCGTGAACCAGCGGCACAGATAGAGCGTGAGTAGCAATCGGCCGATCTGGACGCCCGCGTCGTACAACTGCTCACCGGCCGCGGCGGAGCCGAAGCGGGACAGGATGTCGACCGCGCTCGCTTTGCCGACATGGGTGGAGGCCGCCATGCGGACCCATTCATCCCATACGGGCTCCACCTTCTCAGGATGCGCTCGGTTCTTGGCGATCACGCTGCGCAGCCCCTCGGGCACCGTCATCGCCGGGGTCACATACAGCTTGTGTGCGCTGGCATCACGCAGCCGTGGGCACATATCCTTTCCCACCGTTTTCGCCAAGAACATGCCGAATTCGGTTTGACCGTGCGTATCCACCGCCAATTGGTTGATCGTGACCGTGCTTTGGCGAAGGACCCCTTCCAAGGCCACACCCTGTTGCCGTTCGCCGAGCACGACGGGCTGGTCGTGAAAGATGCCCCAGCGGTCATGGATGTGCGTGTAGATGCCAATCGACTTCTTCTTCGTGCGCGGGTCGCGACGTGCCAGGGGGCTGCTCTTGACGGTTTCACGACTCATCATGTCCGCGGACGCCAGATCGGCGCGTCCCCAGGATTCGGCAATGGGGTGGCTGTGCATGTACTCGAAGACGGCGGTATTGGCTTCCCGTAAGCGCTTTTCTTGGGCGATCCAACGCATGCTCTGATTGACGGCATCCGCGGAGAGGCCCGGCATCATGCGCGCCGTATCGGCGGCGGACAATGCCGTGCCGTGCGCAAGAAGACCGGCATACACCAAGCGCAACTCATCGATCGAGCGCGGCTCGCGGCCCAGCAGCGTCCAGCTGAAGCGGGTGTGGCTGTCCACTTCCATCATGACGCCCGGCAGCTCTTCCGCTCCCATGCGCTCCATCAGGGCATCCCGAAGCACCATCACGGCTTCCGGCACGTCCTCCGCCGGGAGTTTGGGCAAGTGCACACCGTCTCTGTCCACGGTGACGTCGCCAGCCTGCGCGGCTTCACTCAGGTGCTGGAGCTGCTTGGACACTTCCTCGACCAGCGGACCGGTGAATTCCTTCGCGTCGCGGGGCAGCTTCAAGCGCGCGTAATGATGCGTCTTGCTCTTGGTCCATTCCGCGGACGGAATCAGCATGCTTTCGCGACTGCGGAAGCTGAAACTGTGCGCGACATACACGCTGCCGTTCTTCAGGGCACGGCGTAACGCCAGCAGCGTCGCCACCTCGAAGGCCTGCAGGGCACGTTGCCGGTCGGGATTTGCCAGCATGTCGTCCCACACTTTGCCGAGGTGAACCGGTATCGCCTCGGGCAGTGCTGGTTTGCGCTGCAGATAGATCTCGCGCAAGGCGTCCAGCGCCTGACGAACCGGGTGCGGCGCCACGCTCTCAAAGGGAAGCGCACACAGCATTTTCAACAGCGAGCGCGAGTGGCGGTTGTTTTTGAGGAGGAGTTGTTCACGGGTCAGGTGCGCTCGGCTGAGTTTCTTGCCGCCGCCGACCTGTTCCACCGCACGCAGAATCGCCGCACGCAGATCCTCTTCGCGAAGGGAGCGATCGAGGGCCAGCTCGCGGACTTCCTTCGCAAAGGTGGTCAGCGTGCGCGCACGCGCCTCGGCGGATTGGACCACGGCGCGCATCCCGTTGCCCCAAAGATCGGCTACGTGTTGGCGCGTCATGGCCAGCACCCGGTCCGTGGCGGTGCACAGCGCCGTCTGCAGGTAACAGGCGACCTCGATGGTCCGGCGCGTTGCCGCAATACGCTTACTCGCCGCGGGTGGCCGATCTGCCATCGCCTGGGCGTAATGGCGCTTGATGTGATCCGACACGGAAGGCATGGGGTGTGCGGCCACACCGAGTTGGGTCAGGTATTGGATCCGCTCGAACTGTTCGCGAATCTGGGGGAGCGACTGCCGGCGTGGTGCTTGCGCAAGCCATTCCTGAAAGGAAAGACCAGAGCGATGGGGTTCGTCGCAGGCCCGCACCCACGCATCGAGGACAGTGAAAGGGGCGTCCTTCTGCAGCACGGTGCCGAGTTCATCCTCGGCCAGCTTTAGCGCGACATCGATGGCGCTCTTCAGTGGGCGCTCGCCCTCAATGAGGATGCCGTGCTCGTACAGCCACGTTTTGACGTGTGTTTTCAAACGATGACGATCGAACTCGGACAGCACCTCGACACGCAGGTAGCGCACCAGGGCACGGCGCTGGTGTTCGGACATGCGACCAAAACCCAACGTTTCCATGGCGGCGTTCTGGTGCGCGAACAAGGTCGGCCGGCGGCGATATAGCGAGCGGAGCGAGGCAATATCCGGCGTCGTGATCTCCAGCGTTTTGCCTAGATGTGCCCATAGCTCGGCAGGGACTACTTTGACGGCCGCAAGCACGCTGCCAGTCATCCGGATGAAGCCGATCTGCAACGCCAGGCCCAGCCGGTGCAGCGCGTCGCGCTTGGCGAGAATGACGCGCCGTTCCTTGGCCGAGTAAGTGAAGAAGGCATGGAGCTCGAACTGATTGAGCTCCTTGGGAATGGTGCGCAGCCCAAGATACGGCGCCTGCCAGTACTGCATGCCTACCTCCGGCCTTTCCGTGGAGAAGATCTGAGGCTAACAGCAAACTGTTGATTTTATGAAGATTGCTTCCCGGGCGCCTACATTATTCCCCGTCAAATCAAAGAGTTGCTTGACGAGGCTAAGCGTTACTATTTGCACCTAAAACAAGGTGACACCATGAACAGCAAGCTGGAGTTCCTCGCGGACGGAGCGCCGGGCAACGGCACGGCTGAGTTCGTCGCTAGCGAGGCCGACGTGCGCCATCTTGTCGGGTTGATTAGCGACCGCCACCGGACCATCGCGCTGGTGATCGTTCACACGGCCACCGCGCGCTCACGGGCGGCGATCTCGGCGGCGACCTTGGCCAAGAGGGTCGCCGGCATCGCTCGCGTGGTGATGATCGACACCGGCGGAGCGCAGCGGCTCGCGCATGCGCTCGGTCCGGCAGGCGTGATCCCCCGCAACGGGGTGCGCCTGTACGGTCGCCAGTTCGACGCAGAGCTTGCCAGCGCGAGCTGTCCCGTCCTCCCGCCCGAAAGCTGGCCAGGCCGGGACGCTGTGGGCCAGCTGGAAGACGCCTGCGCGGTGGTTTCGGTGTCGGTCGACGACGCCGAGATTGATGTGCCCTCCTTTGCGCACATCCGGCAGCTCATCGCGCGCGAGCGGCGACGGCAAGACCGCGAACGCCTGACCAGTGCCAGCGAGGAAGTCGTCGACGAGATTGCGAGCCTCCGCGCAGCGCTGGCGGCAGCCGAAGGCGACGTAGCCGCCGCCGAAGAACTGGCCGCCGAGCAACAGGATCGCGCCGAGAAGACGGAAGAGCAGCTGCGCAGCGCGCTGGCGAAGCTGATGATCGCCTCGGAGCGCATCGACCAGCTGCAGGCCGCGCAGCGCCCCGCCGCCGACCAGGTGCCCCTTCCCGAAACGTGGGCCGCGTTGGAGCGTTGGGCCGAGGAGCAATTCCAGGATCGGGTGGTCTTGACCGCTGGCGCGATGCGTGCCGCCCGCGCGTCGGTGTTCGAGAACATCCCTTTCGTCGCCGAGACAATCTCCCTGCTAGGCAACCAGTACTGGACGGTAAAGACCACCGGGTCGGAGGAAGCGCGCCTCGATCTCGTGGAGGCGCAGAAGAAGTTGTACGTTGAAATCAGCCCCGCCGGCGAAGCGCTGAACAACGCCAAGCTGAAGGGGCAGTACCAGACCACGTATCAGGGGAGGCGTTATACCTTGGACCAGCACGTGAGTGGATCCAGCTCGCGCGATCGCCGCCGGGGTTTTCGTTTGTACTTCACGTGGTCGGATGATTTACGCAAAGTGATTATCGGCAGCCTGCCTGAGCATCTCGACAATACGCTCACGTGATCGGACAAGCGCCACTATTCCTTGTCCGAGCGGCGAAAAGGGCATGGGCTGTGGGTAAGAATAGACGTCAACGCATTGTTTCTACGGCGACATTGGGATTCTAGCTGTCAAAACTACACGTATCTCGGCTCAATCCCTTTTTGACAACCGGCTCAATGCAAGGCAGCCTTAGTGCGCGGCTGCGGCAGCCGCTGCCGTCGGAGTGGCCTCGGCTACCGTCAGAACCCGCGAGGGGCCGCACTACGTGGTTAGTGGCATCACCTTTCCGCCTCTCCTGAGCGCGCTCACGAGGCCCAGCAAGCGGCAATCCGACACCGCGGCTGATCCGACTTCGTGCACGCGCTGGAGATCGGCTATGAGTGCTCTTCCCCGTTCTGAATCGCGCTTCCTTCCCGACTCGGCGCTGGACTACTCCCGGCGCGCGAAGCATCTCGCGTGGGTCATTCAACGCCCCTTGCAGGAGGCCCAGGAGCTGCTGGCCAAGGCCTACGGTTACGCCGATGCCCACGAGCTTCGGGCGCTCCTGCAGCGCACGCTCGAGGTTGCCGAGTCGACGACGGAGGATCCGTTGACCGAGGCGAGTCGCCGTATGCAGCAGGGCTTCACGGTTGAGAATCGCCTCCTGCACCTCCTCGCCGGTGGCGACGAGCCCACCGTTCTGGCGAGGCTGAGCTCGCGCGAATGGCTGGCGCGAGACATCGGGCTGACGAATGTGTGGCCGTGGCACAAACGCGAGTTCGCCCGCGTCAAGGCCTCGATCCTCGTGGAGGAGGCCGCGGAGCCACGGGATCTTCTGGGAGCCACGCCCTTGGACTACGGCCGGGCATACCGGACCAGTGCGGGCGACTACACCATCGCGCTGACCGCTGCGGGACAGGCGGTGAAGGATGTCCTGTCGCGCTGGTACGAGCAGCAGGATGGTGTCGCACGGCCGCCGCGAGAGCACGCGGCAAGGCTGGCAGCCTTGCGAGCACGGCATCCGGCCAACCCGTGGCTCCACGCCGATAGGGTGCTTGGCATGGGCTATGACCTCGCAGTAGCTGGCGACCACGAAAGCGACGGCTGGGTGGACGTCCTCGCGGAGGCGAGGATCACGATCGGGATGTTCGAGCGCATCCTTTCGGTCGAACAGGCCGCCAGCTATGCAGGGGCCAAGCTGGTCTCAAGCGGAATGGGGTTCGGCAATGAGGCCTATTCCTACCCGTCCGTCTTGTACTACGCCGGCGTCGCTGCGCGCAACAGCGGCCACCTGGCGGAGGCCATCGGCCACCTCGAGCGGGGCTACATGATGGATACCCGCGATGGCGCCGGCACGCGGTTCGCGCTCCTCGATGCGTACGCCCGGCGCGCCCGGCGGGCGCAACCGGCCGCCTCGTGGGATGAGCTGACGTTTGGCCATGTGCTGCGGGCCGTGGGGCACTTCGAGGCAGGCGACTCCGAAGGGGCCGTGGAGTCCTTCGCCTACGCGCTGGTCGAGCGGCTCTGGCAGCAATTCAACAACGGGTACGAACACGCGTCACGATCGCTGGCTGGCCTGCTCAAGGCCGCGGCGCCCGTCGCCGGTGCGCATCCTGCGGCCTGGCACATGCTCGCTGCCATTGCCGACGACGCGGCGGCCAAGGCTGCGGTGAAAGCATTCACGGCCGAGGCGCTGCGATTCCAGATTGTAGATCTCGAGCCGGATGCCCAGGCGCTTGCCGAGAAACTGATGCCCGTGCTGGAACGCGTGGACTATGCCTAGCGGAACGCGTTGCGGAGCGCCTGACGGGAAGCTGCGCGTTGAAACGCGTACTCTCTGTCGTGCGTATAGTCTGGACATGCCGACGACCAGATTCACTAGCATGGAGACCCTATGGCACTGAAACTCGATGGCATGTCGCCGCGCGACCTCGAAGCGCTCATTCAACAGGCACAAGCTCTGCTGGCCACCAGCCGTAAGGCGCACCTCATCGCGGTACGCGCGAAGGTAGCAGCGCTGTGCGAGGCAGAAGGGCTTCAAATCAACGATGTATTTCCGCGGGCAGGCGGTCTGCCGTCCGGGCGCGCTGGCACCGGCACACCGAAGTACCGTAATCCCGAGCAGCCCAGTCAGACATGGACAGGGCATGGCATGCGGCCGCGGTGGTTCGCCGCCGCCCTGAAAAAGCCCGGAGTGAGTGCGCAGACGCTGCTGATCGACGCGCCAGCGCGTGGCCCTGATGCCTCCAAGCCCGCGAAGGCAGCGGCAAAGCGTGGAACAGCCCGTCGTTAGAACTAGGCGCAGCTCCGTGCCGCGGTTTGCTCCCCTATCGGGTAACTCCTAGTGCTCGGCGATCGCAACGGATAAGAGAGTGGACAATCGCTCGTGCACCCAGGCTTCGTCGGCCGGTCCTGCGGCGTCCTGCACGACGTCGGCCTCGCCGGCGAACGCGATCATCAGGTCGCTGTCGTCGGGGTTTTCGGCCCGCATCGCCGGTAGCAGCGCCGCGAGGCGAGCGATCATACGTTCGAGCTCGGCACGTGACGTTTGCATGGCGCCATTGTTAACGTCTGCCTGGTGGCGTGCAACCTCCCCGTCTTTGCGCCGATGACTGCCCTCTGCGACGCCCGTGCTACGTTATGTCCTCGCGGCAGGTCGGACGAACCGGTCGAAGAACTCGCGCAGCTGACCGCTTCGATGTCAGCTTGTGTCTGCGCCACGCGGGCCGACCTGGCGGAACGAATTGAGCAGGTGCCGATGACTCCCTACGACGAAGCCCTCGACTGGGTACGCCATCACCCCGAGGCACCTGAAGCACTCGGGCTGGCGAAGCTGATCCTCTCCCTGCACCACCCCGCTTATGCCTTTTCCTTTCGCGAATGCACCGATGGGATGAGGGATGCGCGCATGGCACTGTCTCTGCGCGTGGTCGGCCAGTTTGTGCGGATCGGGCGGGAAGACGAATCAATGCTGGCGGCGGCCTGTACGGTGGCCGAGTGGTACCCGGTCCTCACCCGACGCGCCGAGCAGATGGAGGAGGCCAAGCAGGCTATAGAAGCGCTGGCTGAATCCGAGGGCGAGGTCGACCAACGACGGGCCGACGACCCGGAGATTGCATGACGACGCCATTGGCCCAGGGCCAGTGGCTGTTCGAGTACTCGGTGGCTTCGGCCGGCTTCATCGGGGCCTTGGAGTCCGCTGCACGGCAGGCCCCTATCCTCGACGCGGCCGATGGGTTGGAGATCATTGCCCTGGCGCACTTCTCGCGCGGGAGCGACCGGATCTCGCAGTTCAGGCGCTGCAGCAGGTTCTCCTGGACGAATCGGCTTTCGCATGATCCCGGTGTCCTCGGGCAGCTGACTGGCCTCTATGGCGTCACCTTCACGGGCGTGTACGTGATCCGAGTGGCCACCGCCAGCACGCGGAGCTATTCGTCCGGCCACATGCACGAGTACGCGATCGACAGCGAGCTTCTAGATGGCCAATTCGTGCACGTGCCCGTGCAGCTCGTGACACAGGGTGGTCAAGCACACTACGCAGTGGCCTGAGGCGAGGCCGGTACTCCAACCTGCTACAGGCACGCGGGACGGACGATTGCGGCGATCAAGTGCGTGACGCCGTCCACGTGTTCAATGCGCCCATCAATGGCCACAGCCGCGCTTGAGCGGAGCACGAGGCGGCATCGCTCGGCGACGTCGGGCCAGACCACGACGTTGAGCCAGGCGGTCTCGTCCTCCAGAGTCAGGAACGTAACGCCGCCTGCCGCTGGCGGGCTCTGGCGCATGCCGATGATGCCCGCGACACGGAGCCGTCGCCGGTGGCCGGCGCGGGCGGCCTCAGCGAGCGTGGCAAGACCAGCGCCGCTCAGCGAAGCACGGAACAGGGCCATCGGATGACTGGCGGGCGAGAGGCCCATCGACGCGTAGTCAGCGGCCATCTCTTCACCAGCGGTCGGCGCGCGTAGCGTTACGGACGCCTCAGCCGTTCCGCCGAACAGTGGCAACGTCGCCTCGATGCCGCTGGTGACCCAGCGTGCAACGTGCCGGTGTCCGGCGAGGCCACCCAGTGCGCCGGCGTCAGCCAGTAGTGGCAGATCCCGCTGATCCAGTGCCGCGCGGCGCGCGAGGTCGGAGACGTCGCGGAAAGGCGCTTCACGGCGCGCTCGCAGGAGGCGCGCGGCGCTGTCGGCGCGAAAGCCAGAGATCTCCCGCAGACCCAGACGGATGGCGGCGCGCGGCCCGTTTCCCTCCAGCTGTGTCTCCCACCCACTGACAAGGACATCCGGCGGGCGCGTGGCGATGCCATCCCGGCGTGCCGCCTGCAGAAGTTGTGAACGCGTGTAGAACCCGAGGGGCTGGGCGTTGAGCAGCGCAGCGAGGAAGGCGCTCGGGTAGTGCGCCTTGAGGTAGGCAGACGCATAAGCGATGAGAGCGAAACTCGCCGCGTGCGACTCCGGGAATCCGTAGGCGCCGAAGCCGCGGATCATTTCGAACACCTGCTCCGCGAAGCCCTCGGTGTAGCCGCGCTCGGTCATGCCGGTCAGCAGCCGCGTGCGGAAGTGCTCCAGCGTGCCGTGGCGCTCCCACGCGCCCATCGACCGGCGCAACTGATCGGCCTCGCCCGGCGTGAAGCCGGCGGCGACCACGGCCAACTGCATCACCTGCTCCTGGAAGATCGGCACGCCGAGCGTGCGCTCCAGCACGCCCTTGACCGCCTCCGACGGGTAACTCGGCGCTTCCCTGCCCTGTCGACGGCGCAGATACGGGTGAACCATGCCGCCCTGGATCGGTCCGGGCCTGATGATGGCCGTCTGAACCACCAGGTCATAAAAGCACTGTGGCCGCATGCGCGGCAGCATCGCCATCTGCGCCCTGCTCTCGACCTGAAACACACCTACCGTGTCGGCGCGCCGGAGCATCGCGTAGGTGGCCGGGTCCTCGGCCGGAATGTCCGCCATCGACAGGGAGACGCCGTGGTGGCGCCGGATGAGGTCGAACGTCCGGCGCAAGGCGGACAGCATGCCCAGTGCCAGGATGTCGACTTTGAGCAGGCCCAGGGTCTCCAGGTCGTTCTTGTCGAACTGGATGATCGTGCGCCCTTCCATCGTCGCCGGCTCGACCGGCACCAGTTCAGCGAGTGGCGCGGCGCTGATGACGAAACCGCCGACGTGTTGCGAAAGATGCCGCGGCGTGCCGACCAGCTGCATGGCCAGCACCAGCAGGCGGCGCATCGCCGGCGTGTCGGTGTCGATACCCGTCTCGGCCAGGCGCGTCGGCATCGTCGCGGCGTCGCCCCATCCGTCCATCGCACGGGCCAGCCGGTCGATCAGATCAGGATCGAGGTCGAGCGCACGGCCCACGTCGCGCACCGCGCTGCGTGGCCGGTAGGTGGTGATCGCTGCGGTCAGCGCCGCGCGGTCGCGGCCGTACCGCGCATAGATGAACTGAATGACTTCCTCGCGCCGTTCGTGCTCGAAATCGACGTCGATGTCTGGTGGTTCATGGCGCTCTTTTGATAGGAAGCGCTCGAACAGTAGATGCCCGCGTTCGGGGTCGACCTCGGTTATACCCAGGGCGTAGCAGACTACGGAGTTCGCGGCCGAGCCGCGGCCCTGGCAGAGGATCTGGCGCGATCGCGCAAAGGCGACGATGTCGTGGACGGTGAGGAAGAACGCCTCGTATCCAAGGTCGGCGATCAGCGCCAGCTCGTGGTCGATCTGTGCCGCCTGCGGCGCCGGCACCCCGTTGGGCCAGCGCCGCGCCGCGCCCTCGGCCACCAGCGCGCGCAGCCACGCCGCCGGCGCAACACCGGCCGGCACGCTGTCCAGCGGCGGCCGGCACCCGAGCGTGCCGAGATCCAGCCGGCAGCGTGCGGCGATGCGCAGTGTCTCGGCGATCAGCGCCGGCGGGTACAGTGCCGCGAGATCCGTTGGCGCGCGCAGGTGGCGCTCGCCGTTCGGGAACAGCTCGCCGGCGGCGGCAGTGACGGATTTGCCCAGGCGGATCGCGGTCACGGTGTCCTGCAGCGCACGTTGGCTGCGCGTGGCCATGTGCACGTCGCCGGCGGCGACCAGCGGCAGGCCGGAGGCATCGCCGATCGCGTGCAGGGCCGCCAGCGTTTCCACGTCGCGATCGCCGCGATGCAGCTCGACGGCGAGCCAGGCACGGCCGTGGAAGGCATGCGCCAAACGACCTGCCCACGTCGCCGCGCCGGCGGGCACGTGACCGTGGTGGTCGGCGCCGCACAGAAGGGCGAGCAGCCCTTCCTGGTTCCGAATCACCTCCTCCCAGCGTGCCGCGTAGCTTCCCTTCGCGGCGCGGCCGCGCGCGGCGGTGATGATCCGGCAGAGGTTCGTGTAACCGGTGCGGTCGCTGGCCAGCAGCACCAGGCGCGCGCCGTCTTCCAACTTGAGCTCGCTGCCGACGATCAGCGGCACGCCGGTGGCGCGCGATGCCTCCAGCGCGCGGATGATGCCGGCGAGGCTGCATTCGTCGGTGATCGCGAGGGCCTTGTAGCCCAGCGCTGCGGCGCGGTCGAACAGTGCGCGTGCGCTGGCCACCCCGCGCAGGAAAGAGAGATTCGAGAGGCAATGCAGCTCGGCGTACATCAGGCGACCTCGACATACGGAAGGCCGAATCGCTGTGCTACGATCCTCCCCGGCGCCGGCCAGCGCCCGCTGCTCACCGACGGCAGACCCTCGCGGGATGGCATCCAACCCATACCACCTGATTCCCCTCTGCAGGCGAATCTTGGCAGTGAGCACCGGGCGTTCGCCTCCAGCGAGGAGTCAGCGTCATGCGTTTCATCCACACCACGACCGCGAAGGTCGAATCCCTCAAGAAGCAAGCCAAGCGCATCCAGCGCAACGGCGGCGGCAAGCATGCCGACCTGCTGAATCGCGTCGCGCGCACGGCCGGATACGAGCACTGGCACCACGTCACGCTGTGCCAGCGCGAGACAGAAGGTGTCAGGGAGGACCGATCGCTCCGCTCCACCATCGAGAAGATCCTCAACCTCGAAGAGCGCGGCGAGGTCGCCATCGTCGGCACCGGGTCGGAGACGTCGACCACGCAGCCTTTCCTCCTCTTTTCCACCGGCTTGGGCGACGCATGGCTGCTGGACCCGATCGGGCACAAGGCCTGTTGCCTCATGTGGCGCGGTGAGCGGCAATCGCCCACGATCCGCGACGAGCCGGAGCGACTGGAAATCCTCTGGGAAGGGCACTACGAGTTGCGTGGCGCGTTTTTTGAGGTCGATCTGGACCATCCTCTGATCGGCCACCGCGCCATTGGGGGATACCCGATGGACGGGCTGCGGGAGTTCCTGCTCCCGGCGCAGCCGGCCGAGGAGTCGATCGGCCAGGTGTTTGGCCAGGACGATGCTGTGCCCCTCACGCCCGACTTGATTCGGCAGTTGGAGCATGAGGGTTGGCAGGCGGAACAGCTCACCGCAGCAGCACGCCAAGGCGCCCTCTACTCGCCCACGCGGAACGGAATTCTCTTTCCGTCGATGCAGGAGCCGAAGTTCTAAGGACGACACGGCGCTACCCGAACCAGCCGTGCACGAACCAGGCGTCCGTGCGCAGATCCTGGTAGACCCACCACGTGGCGCCGGCGTCGCCGCGCGCCACGTAGTAGTCGCGCCGGCTGTCGGCGCCGTCCCACCAGCCCGACTCCATACGCTCCGGCCCGGCCAGCAGCCGCGCCGGATCGCACCGCCACGGCATCGGTGCCGGTAGCAGCCAGGCCGGACGCCGCCGCGGCGATACGGGCGCTGCGTCCTCACCGGCCAGCGCGACGCGGCGCTGCGCGCGTTCCGGCCGCGGATCGGCGACGGCGGCCAGGCCGTAGACCGCGGCATCGCCGAGCCGCGCGCGCAGGCGGTCGAGTAGCCCAACCAGTTGCTCGTCGCCGTCATCGCCGAAGAGCGGCGCTACCCCGGGTGCTTCCCGTGTCGCATCAAGACAGAGTTGCAGGGCGGCTACCGGCCCCGGCCACGATGCGGTGCCCACGCGGGCGACCGTGAGATCCAGCAGCTGACGGGGATCGGCGGTGCCAGCGGCGGCCGCAATGGCGATCACAGCGGTAGCGTGAGCGTCGGTACGCAACATCAGCGACCAGGCTGTCGCGCGCTCGCCGCGGCACGCCACGTGGGCCGCCAGGTCACCCAGCAGGCGCCGCAAGGGGAACTGCAGGATCTCCAGGCTGGTCAGCGGATCGTCCCAGGCGATCTCGCGCACGAACCGCGCCGGCGGAACCCAGCTCTCGCGTGGGTCGGGACGCTCGCCCAGCAGGCGCTCCAGCAGCGTCACCGCCGGCACGCCGAGTCGGCGTGCAAGGCCCGCACGCGGCAGGGCCAGGACGTCGCTCACTTGTCGGGCACCGATCCGGCGCAGCAGCTGGTGCGCGGCCGGCAGCAACGGGAGCGCCGACGCCGGCAGGTCGGCCAGCGCCGCGCGCAGCTCCTGCAGGTTGGCCACCGTGGCACCCGGCCGATGCCCGGCCAGCATGGCGGCCGCCGCCGGCGTCGGCGCGATCGCGGCGCGCCAAGTCACCGCGGCATCCTCGAAGGCGCCCCGTGCCGCCCGGCGCACGCCGGCCAGCCCGCCGAGCATCCGCCGGCTCCCGCCTACCTCGCCCAGCAGCGTGTCCGTTTCCGGCACCAGCACCACCTGTGATGTGATCGTCGCCAGCCTCGGCGCAAGGTCGGCCAGCGCCCTGCCTCGCGCGGCGGCATCGGTGTGGCGCACCTCGAGCGGCGACAGCAGCGCACGCGCGGTAGCCACGCGCATGCCCGGCCGGATGCCTGCCGCCAGCGCCAGCGGGCAGGCTTGCCGCACTGTGCCGTCGACGGCGACCCGGCCGACGCCGGCGGCGCCGGGCGGCACCTCAAGCGCGAGCGAGGGAAACTGGCAGGCGAGCCACAGCATCGCCCCACTCCAGGTGCACCGGTCCCACCGGCGGGCCGCGGCGTTTCATGACGTCGACCTGCAGCGCGCCGGTGCCGGCGCTGCGCAAGCCCAGACGCAACGGCACGCCGTTGGCGACGCCGGAAGGCCGGCAGAAGACGAATCCGAGGCCACCGCCGGCGGCGATCGCCAGGCCGAGCCGGCGCGCGAGGCGATCGTCCAGCGGCGACGGCCACCACAGCAGTGCCGCGGCGAACGCGCCGCTGCGCAGCACCTGCTCGGCCACCCAGCGTTGATCGCGGGCCTCGCGCGGGCGGGCGATGGTGATTGCCCGCGGCGAGAGGCCCAGATCCTGCAGAGCAGCCAGGCCAGGCTCCGCCGGCGGCGCGAGGAAGACCACCCGCCCGGCGCGCTCCGGCGACGCCAGCGCGCTGGCCAGCAGCCTCAGCTCACCGATGCCGGCGTTGGCCAGCTGCAGCTCCACCAGTGCGCCGCGCGGCCAGCCGCCACCGGGCAGCACTGCATCGAGGGATGCATACCCGCTGGGTACCGTGCCCCGGGGCTGCGCCGCCACCTCGCCGGCGCGGCGGACCCCGGCGACGCGAAGCTCGCCTTCCCACGGCAGATGGTGGACGACGGCAGACATACTTGACCTTCACCTGCGCGGCGCCGCGCGGCCCCGCCGGCGGCCGAAGGTGCCGATCACCACCCCGAGGATGTCCAGCGACTGCTTCGGCCGCAGCGGCTGGTAGCGTGGGTCCGTGTTGGCCGGCTGCAGGAAGCGGCCCTTGTCATCGCATGCGAGCAGCTTGAACGTCTCCTCGCCGTCGATCAGCGCGTACACGATCTCGCCCACATCCGCATGCTGGCGCACCTCATACACGGCGGTGTCACCGTCCAGGAGCCCCATGTCGACCATCGAGTCGCCGTGGATGGGTGCAAGACGGGTGATGAGGGGATTGGGTGCCAGCCAGGCGTCGATCGAGCGGCGCTCCTCCGGCATGGCGTCCCCGGTGTCCGGCACGCCGGCGGGCACGGGCCGGCCGATCGGGAAGCCGGCGAAGTTAGGGCCGGGCTTGAGCCGACCACCTGGGGCGCGGCCGACGATACCGGCCTTCTCCAGCCGGTCGATGATCCAAGCCAGGGTACCCTTGCTGGTGATCTTGTGGGACTGCAGCGCCTCGAGCAGTTCGCTGAGGCTCGGCAGGATGCCGTGCTTGGCGTAGTAGGCGCGCAGCGCTTCCTCAACCGCCGGGGCGGATTGCGCAAACGGGATAGTGCGGCGCGCAGCGGGCATGACGGCGGGTCAACTTGAACGGGCGTTCAAGCCTACTCGGTCCGGTCAGGACTGCCAAGCCCTACTCCGGCGGCGTGAACGGGTCGAGCAGCTGCGGATCGTCGTCACGCGCCGCGTTGACCCTGCGGGAAACCGGCCGCACAACCAGATCCGGCACCGGCGCCGCCAGCATCAGGGCCATCGCGTCGTCCGGCGTTGCACGCAGGTATTCCTCCACCAGCTCGGCCGGGATGCACACCGGCATGCGGTCGTGGATCGTCGCGGCGGCGCCGTCGGATGCCGTGACGATGATCGTGCAGGAGCCGGCCTCATCCTCATCCTGGAGCGGGTGCCGAGGCTCCCAGAGCCCAGCCGCGAACAGATCATGGCCGTCTGCCCTGGTCAGGTAGTAGGGCTGCTTCACCTTCCCTTCCAGTCGCCACTCGTAGTAGCCGGCCATGTGGATGACGCACCGGCGTGCCTTGAACGCCGCGCGGAACGCGGGCTTCGTGGCCACCGTCTCAATGCGGGCATTGAACGTCGAGTAGGACTGCTTGAGGTCCTTGACCCAGAACGGGAGCAGCCCCCACCGCAACCGGCGAACCGCGAGCTGATCGTCGGCGTCGAGAACCACCGCCGCGCGCTGGGTAGGCGCCAGGTTGTAGCGCGGCGTGAGGTTCGCCAGCTCGTCGGCCAGCGCCGGCGCCGGAAGGTCGCCGGGAAAGCGTAGAGGGAGCTGGACGAAGCGGCCGCACATGGGCGGGAGCGTAGCACCAGCGGCGGGACGCCTCTCTACCGCGGCCGCATCCGCCGGATGTCGGCGAGAATCCGCCGGCGCGCTGTCGGCGTGAACTCGAGCATACGGGCGGCGCGCCGTACCTTTTCGGGCAAGGTCTTGGCTGTCAGCTTCGCCAGCTGCTCACCGCGGCCCTGCGCCAGCTCGAACACCAGGTAGTCGCGCGTGGCGACGGCGAGAGCCCACAGGCGACAGATCACTTCCGGGTCGACGCAATCCTCGCCACGCAGCGGGAAGCGAAGCGTCCTTCCGTATGGGAGCGAGGAGGCCTTTGCCTCGAAGAACGCCCGGTCGCGCGAGGACCAGTTGAACATCACGCCTGGCCGCCCCGTGCGGACGGACTTGTGGTCGCGCTCGACGCTGTCGGTGTGCTTGAGCGCGCCTTCCCTGCGCAGCCCTTCGCGGCGACGCGCCAGCTCGGCGGTCGCCATGGCCAGCCCGGATGCCGACTCCCGCGCCGGGAAGTATTGCTGGCCGAACCGCCGGCTTGCAAAGGTCACCCGCCACAGGCGCGTAGCGCGCATGTAGGAGATGCCGACCGGGACCTGATGCGTCTTCCCATCGGCCGTGGTCAGTTCGCGGAGTGGGCCATCTTCCATCGGTCTGTTGTTGTCTCTTGGGCGCTTTTGTTGGTGGTGAATGATCGCTTCGAAGGAGGCATGTCCAATGCGCTCCAGGCTGCATCCCGCTACGGGTCGTGGGCAACGATGGACGCAGCACGACTCCCCCTGTTCCGGCTCACGCCGGCAAGTCACCGAGTCAAGGAGGACGCCGGGGCATGCCGATCATCCGGCCAACTGCCGCTGCATGTCTCGCGGCACGCCGAACTGGATGGTACGGAGCACGCGCGGTTCACTGGGTTGGGCGGCAAACCTGCCGCCGGCTTCGATTGACTTCGCTATAGGCAAGCACATCATCCCGGCGCAACTCGCCAACGCGCAGAGCGTGGCCCATAGGCCACGACAGTTCGACTGCACCCCATTCGCCCGGCGCTGCGTTCTTCAGATGCGCCCCGCCATTGCCTGCAACTTTCGGTGCGCAGAGACAGAAAATCTAAGCTGTAGTTTACAAATTGAGAATGGAGGGCAGCTAGCGATGAAATATAAGCCAGAGTTTAGAAGAGGGACCTTGGAGAGATGGCGGTCTATCCCGCGCATGCCATCAGTCGGCGGCTACCGGCTCCACAACGACAACGCTGTCCATGAGCGACAGGGCAAACGTGCGCCGACCATCGACGCTGCAGTCGCCGACGAGACAAAGCGTGCGCTTCCCCGCCGCGTCGGCCAGCTGTAGCCACCGCGGCCGCACCGTTCGCTCGCCCCGAGCGGTCACATCCCCATCGCGGTACTGAAAGACGATCCAGCACCCGGCAGCCATCACGCGACGCAGGTAGCCCTGGAGATCCTCGCCGGCCACCCTCACCGGCGGTGCCGCGTTCGCTGGTACTGGAGCCCTTGCCACTTGCTCCCATTGCTTGCGGACGGCATCGCGGCGCCGCTCGGCGCGTCGCTCTTCCAGCGCCTCGAGCATCCCGTACGACAGCATGCCCGCGAACAGACCAGCGGGGACGCCAAGGAAGGTCCAGCCGGAGCTGACGCCGCCGTGGTGCGAGCACGCACCGCGGCGACCAATGGCGTTGGATGATGTCCCATCCGCACAGCGGTCTCCCGGTACGACCGCGGCCACGCCGCCGAATACCGCCAGCCCGACGATAATACCCAGTACCCATGGCCAGCGAGGCGGGCGATTGGTTCGCTTAATCAGTTTCACGTTTACCTCGACCGGGATCCGGCGGCGCGTGCTGCTTCACTCGAGCGCAGCCTCGCTGGTACAAAAGGGGCCGGCATCAGGTCGCTATGGGTCATCGTGAAGGTCGCCGTACTCGTAGAGGTCGCTTGCCTTGTAGTACACCCAGATCACCGCCGCGCTGAAGACGAGCAGCGCCCAATCTCCAAGCCCCAAGGCTGCGAGTACCCAGACGCATGCAGGGACGGCGATCACGCCCGCGGCCATCCAGCGAAGTCGGCTGCGGTAACCTGCGCGACGGCGCCTTTCACGTGCTCGTACAACCCACATGCCATTCCCGCCGCCGTTGCACGATCCATCGGTGCCTCTTGGTCACAGCTCAACAAGGTCATATCC
Source organism: Rhodanobacter sp. FW106-PBR-R2A-1-15 (assembly GCF_058789735.1). Taxonomy (NCBI): domain Bacteria; kingdom Pseudomonadati; phylum Pseudomonadota; class Gammaproteobacteria; order Lysobacterales; family Rhodanobacteraceae; genus Rhodanobacter; species Rhodanobacter sp. FW106-PBR-R2A-1-15. Next base: position 143,034 of record NZ_JBYTEM010000002.1, read on the forward strand.
ACGCGCCGCATCTGTCCTTTCAGGCCGCCGATGTAAGCCATCCGCATCGCGGCCGCCGACCATATTACCGAAGGTCGGCCGGTTGCGGCCGCGCCGAAGCGCATGACTCGAATTGCCACTTCAATTCCCTATTGTTGGGACTAGAACCCGGCGACGAACGTGTCCGCGACGCCGTGAATCGCACTCTCGAAGCGCGTGAACTTCGAGAGGAACGCGAGCTTCACGGTATCGGTCGGCCCATTGCGCTGCTTGCCGACGATGACCTCCGCAAACCCTTTGTCCGGCGAGTCTCGGTTGTAATACTCGTCCCTGTAGATAAACATGATGACGTCGGCGTCCTGCTCGATCGCGCCCGACTCGCGCAGGTCCGACATGACCGGACGCTTGTCGGCGCGCTGCTCCAGCGAACGGTTGAGCTGCGACAGAGAAACCACGGGCACGTCCAGTTCCTTGGCCAGCGCCTTCAGGCTGCGCGAGATCTCCGAGATTTCCGTGGCGCGGTTCTCCGAGCTGCCCGGGACCTGCATCAGCTGCAGGTAGTCGATGACGATCAGCGCGAGGCCGCCATGGTCGCGATGGATGCGGCGCGCCCGCGAGCGCAGCTCGCCAGGCGACAGGGACGGCGTGTCGTCGATGAAGATCTTCGCGCTGGTCAGCTTGGCCACGGCATCGGTGACGCGCGGCCAGTCTTCCTCGGCCAGATCGCCAGTTCGCAAATGCTGCGCGTCGATCCGACCCATCGACGAGATCAGCCGCAAGCCCAGCTGCGACGCGGACATTTCCATGGAGAACACCAGGACGGCCTTCTTGGTCGTGACCGCGGCGGACTCGGCGATGTTGAGGGCAAAGGCTGTCTTGCCCATGGAGGGGCGCGCCGCAACGATGATGAGGTCGGCGGGCTGCAGGCCCGCGGTGATCTTGTCCAGGTCAGTGAAGCCCGTCGCCACGCCGGTCAGCTGCCCACGGTTCTCGTAGCGCTGGACGATCAGCTGGAAGGCTGCCTTTGTGATGTCGGTGGAGTTGTGGATCTCCTTTCGACCCGTGGCGTTGCCTTCGGCGATCTTGAAGATGGCCTGCTCGGCCTGCTGGACGACCTCACCGACGTCCACGGTGAACGGCGCGAGGGCGCTCTGCGTGATCCTGGTGCTGGCGTCGGCCAGTCGGCGCAGCGTCGCCTTGTCGCGGACGATCTCGGCGTAGGCGACGATGTTCGCGGCGCTGGGAGTCACGTTGGCCAGGTGGATGACGTAGCTCGGGTCGATTCCCTGGGCACCCTTGTGGTTCGCCAGCCAGTCGGAGAGCGTCACCGCGTCGGCCGGCGTGCCCTGGTCGGCCAGGTCGCTGATGGCCTCAAAAAGCACGCGGTGGTCGCGACTGTAGAAGTCGTCCGCGGACACGATGCCGGCGATGGCATCACCCGCCTCGGTGCTTAGCAGCAGGCCACCAATCACCGCCTGCTCCGCCTCACGGGAGTTGGGCGGAACGCGGATGGCCCGGGTGGGCTCCTCGTAGGATGAAGGGAGATCGTGCAGCTGTGCGTTCATGGGCTCGGCGGTGGTGGCGACGCATCCAGCCTGCATCATGTTTTTCTGGTCACCAAACGGCCGCGTGCGGACGATCAGCTTGATAGGACGAGCTTCAAGCCTTCGACGTGCTCTTCCAGAACGCCGCGCGCGACATCCCACACGTCCGGCGCCAGGTGAAAGGCGATGCGGTCGCGATGGAGCATCAAGCGAACCGCGGTACCGATGGCATGCAGGTCGCCGTCGCCATACTGCGTCGTCGTGTAGCGCAGTCGCTTGACGATCGCGTTGCCCGCCTCCTGCACGCTCGCCGCGTGATGGCCCTGCCCGGAGACGGCGCACATGGTCGCGATCGCGATCAGCGCGCGGTCGATGCCGACCACCTGTGCCGGCGTCAGGTGCCAGGGCATCTCCTGCTCCTGCCGACTCAGGTGGCTGTAGACCACGGTGCCGAAGTCGCTGCTGCCGTAGGAGAGCACCCACGCGGTGGGCATGCGCATGCCGACGCTGGAGATCAGCTCCTCAGCGGCCTGCTTTCGCGCGTCGTCCGGGACACTCTCGGGGGTCAACCGTACGACGATGCGACGCAAGAACTCGGTCAGCGAGTGTCCACGCGCGTAGTGGATCTTCTGGACGGCGTGCTCCAGTGCGCTGAGGGTGTGCCGCGGCGGTTGGCCGGTCCAGTCGATCAGATCCTCCACCGGCACGCCGGTTTTGCGGCCGGTCGGGTCGAGCGCTGGCCGCGCGCGAAGTATCAGGAGGCCGGCCAGGTGCCGGAAGATGTCCTGTGCGGACGCTGCGCGCTCCAGAGCATTGGTGAGCATCGCAGTCTGCCCCGGGAGATAGCCCATCCCACCCAGCGTGCCCGTGAGGGCGATCGCGTCCTCAGCGCTCGCCTGCATGCGGTCCAGGTGGCTGAGATAGAGGGCGTCGAGGGAGGCAGCAAGAGCGGCCAGCTCGGCGGCTGGCGTGGCGGTGCTGGTCTGCATGGGCCGGCGTCAGTAACGAGCGCCATAGGGCTCGGACTCATTCCAGAGCCGGCGCCACTCGGTATCGTAAGCCGAGACCATGCCCGGTGCGCCGGCGACCACGATGACGTTCTCCGCGTTCCGACGCGCCGCCGAGGCCGTGTAGTTGAAGCTGCCGGTCTGCACGGTCGTTCCGTCGATCACCATGAACTTGTTGTGCATGATCGAGTAGCGCGCGTCGACGCGGACGGGGATCCCCATGTTTGCGAGGAACGTGGCTGAGGTGTAGCGCTCGGTTCTCTGGCTCTTGTCCACCACCACCTTCACGTCCACGCCGCGCTTACTGGCGGCGACGAGGGCGGCGGCGATCGGCTTGCTGGTGAAGCTGTAGGCGGCCAGTCGGATCGAGGTCCTGGCGGCGTCGATCGTGTCCACCACGACCGCTTGAGCGTTGCCGGGGCTGAAGCCGACCGTGACCGTCGACAGAGCCGGGCCAGGGGCGGCGGCGAGCGCTGCGTGATCGCCATCGTAGGCGAACGCGCTCACGAGAAGCCCAAGGGCAAACGCCGCGGCGAGGCCGGGAATCAGGGAAATCAGAGGACGTTTCATCGGCACAGGATGCCTCGCCTCCCGACCAGGCGCACGCCGAAATACCCCCATCCGCGCGCCTCGTTCTTCAGTGGAGCCGCGCTCCGCTGGGCGCCTTGGGCGGTGCCGCGCCAGCGATCGAATACGGCAGGGCGACGGTTTGGCCTGGCTGGAGGATCGTCGTGGCGTTGATGGTCGGGCCGTCTTGCGTCATCGCCAGCTCGCCGATGTGAACGGCCGCGTGGCCATTGGGCTCTTGCAGGTGGAACAGGATGCACGCACCGCTGCCATCGGCCACCGGTGCGCTTGCCACCACACAGTACGGCCGTCCGGTTGCGCCTTCGATGGCGTTCAAGATGCGCTCCACGCCCATCGCATCAGGCACCGTCTGCACGAAGCGCGCGTGGTTCTGCTCGGTGGTCAGCAGCAGGAAATGCACGTCCTGCAGCGCCCGCTCGACGGTATCGAGTGACTCGACCAGCGCGCGAGCGATTCGGCGGGCCTTGGCCAGGAGTTCGTCGCCGGCGGCGGATACCGCGGCTGGCTGGATGGTGAGGATGGCTCGGCTCATTTGCACTCCCTGTGAGATTGCATTTTATCCATTAGCGTAGCGCTGCTGCGGGGCGCCCTGTCCGCTCTGACCCTGACGGCCGCCGTACCCGCCGCCCTGCCCGCCACCTTGCCCGCCGCGTGCGTCCTGCTGGGCCGAGTAGGACGCGGCCACCTGCTTGACGACACGCTCCACCAGCAGTGGACCGACCTTGAGAAGCGTCGAAGTCTGGCGAATGAACAGGCTGTGGACCTCGCCCATGTCCGCGTAGCTGAGCTGCACGGTGCGCGGCTTGAACGCATCGGCCTTGCCCTTGCCCATGGTGAACTTGATCGTGCCGGCGTACTGCCCTTCCTGGTGCTCCACGTTCAGCCACTTGTCGTCGTGGCCGGACAGGTGGAGCTTGCGCAGGTGGCCGTACAACAGCGCGGTCAGGAGCTGCATCTCGACCTTGGTCAGCTGGAAGACGATCTTGTCCTTCCAGTTGTAGACCTTGTTGGATCCGGTCGCAGCGTCGATCTGGACGGTCGGGTTGTTGCCACGCGTAGTGCTGGCCTGGAACTCGAGCGCAGCGCGGCCGCCGTAGACGTGAGTGGAGTCGTACTCCCGCGGCTCGCCACGTTCGGGCGTGCGTGGCGCTGGCGCCTCTCGCGTCGACTCCTGCTGGGCAGACGAACGGAATGGGGACTCCGGCCGGCTCGATGGGGCCGGCGATCGAGCCGGCTCGGGGCGTCGGTCCTGGGCACCCGGGTGTCCGCTCTGGCGCGGGTTGTCCGCCGATCGCTCACCCTGCTCCGGGCGCCGGGTCGAAGATGCATCCTGCGCGGCGGGCGGGGTTGCCCGCCTCACTTCGCCCGTCGGAGTGTGCGGCGCCGGCATCGCGCGGTTGTACCGCGACAGCACGGCCACGTTGTTCGCCGGCTCGGTTTGCTGGCCGTTCGCTGCGCCCGTGCGCGGCGCCGTCGGCGACCACGGGCGATCTTGCCCGTTGGGCGCATTGAGGAGCCACTGGCTGATGTCACGCTTGGCCGTGCCGTCGCCGCGCAGTGCCGCCGTCGCGACCGTGCGGGCACGTTCCGGGCCCTGCTGCATCAAGACGCGGAAGGCCTGCTCGAATCCGGCGTCACCGAAACCGATGCGGTAGAGCGTCTCCAGAAAGCGGGCGGCCGTGATGTAGCGCGCCAGCCACTTCACCCCTTGCTCATTGCCGCTGTCGGCGAGCTTGAGCACGTCCTCCAGCTCGCCGCCGACCAGCGTACACAGGCTGATGAAGGCGTCCGGGTGGTTGAGAACGGGCTGCCCAGCCTTGGCGGCGATGGCATTGAACTCGGTCAGGGTGGTGGTCATGGCAGTCCTCGCGGTTTGGCGAACACGAGGCTACCGGGTGGCAGTCTCGTGGGGTGCGACGCCCCCGTTGTACCTCTGTCGGGTTGGTGCGAAAGATCGCACAACTTTTGCAGGGCGGTACCCTCTCTCCTCAAACGGCCGGGGGCAGCGTCGCTGGGAAGACCCAGCCACTCGCGCGATCGACCACGGAACTGAAACGTTCATCGTTGTCCAATCGCCGCATCATGTAGACGGGCGGATACAGGATCTCCGCCACCTCGCAGGTGCCGTGCTCGGGGTGATAGAACGCCTCGCCCTTGCGCGGCTTGTGGCCCTTCGGAATCTGCCCGCAATCGACCACCCTCGCCTCACGCACCTGGCGTGCCTGCGCTTCGGGCGTCAGCTGAATAGTGATCGGCACACCCAGTGCCTGCATGTAGTCCGTCATCGCTCGATCCTGTCGGACGATGATTGTCCCCGTAGCCCCTGCCTCGATCAGTCGGGCGGCCATCTGCACCGGGCCGTGGTCGCCGTCGAAGAGGTACGGGCTGGCTGATGTCTGGTCGCTCGGCCGATGATGCCAGTCGAGTTCCTTGATCGTTCGGTCGAGGGTCGCGTCGTCGGGGTGGTACAGCACCAGGCGCTCCATGGCCCGCGTGATTCCCACAAAGCACAGCCGGCGTTCCTCGTCGGCATCCTTGTCCGGTACCGAACTGGGGAATACGCCTCGGGTGAGGCCGACCATCATGACCAGCGGCCATTCCAGGCCCTTGCTGCGATGGAGCGTGGTCAGCATCACGTGGTCGCCCACAGGCGGCTCGTCGCCCTTGTGCGCCGCCATGGGGCCGAGTACTTCCAGAAACTCGTCGATGGAGCCTGCCCGCTCGGCGAGCTTCACAAAGGCGTCCAGGTTGGCCAGCGACTCGGTCGCCTGCTCCGGCGACGGCGCGGCGCGCTCGATCACGTCGCGCATGCGGGTGTGAGCCATGTAGGCGCGCACGATCGTCGCCGCCGGCGCGTGCGCCAGCGTGCCGCCCACCAGCAGGCGCAGCGCATCGGCGCGTTCGTCGAGGCTCTGGGCTCCTCGCGCATTCTTGGCGCGCATGGCGGCGGCGGCCTTGGCCAGCATGCCCGGCAGGTTCGCCCGCTCGGGGCCTTCAAGGAACGGCTCCATGTCCTCAGCCACTTCACCCAGAACCTCGTAACTGACGAAGGGGCTTGGCGTGGTGAGTAAGGAGAAGATGAAGTGGACGCGGTCCTCCGGCTCGACGATCCAGCGGCCGGCTACCAGGCTGACCGCGCATACCAGCGCGGCGATTTCAGGGAGGAACAGGAGGCCTTCGCGGCCGTACACGTGATACGGCACGCCGGCCTCCGCCAGCTCGATCTCGAACGGCACCAGGTGGCTGAAATTGCGCGCCAACATCGCGGTGTTGCGCAGGCAGCCGGCGTGCTCGTAAGGGGCCAGCAGTTCCACCACGCCCGAATCCTTGCCGTTCTTGAGAGGCACGCGCTCCACGCGCGTCCTCGGATTCGAGTTGTCCGCGACCACCAGGCCGAGCCCCTTTTCCTCGCTCAGCGTGATGAGGTTGTTGGCCATCATCGCGACCTCGTGACCGAAGCGGAATGTCCGGGTCATGGGGTAGCGCGTGCACGGTTGGAACACCTGCTCGAAGTGGCGGGTCATCAGCGAGACCTTGCCGCCGCGAAAGGCGTAGATGCTCTGTTTGGGGTCGCCGCAGCCGAGCACCGAGCCCCGCGTCCCTGCCAGACCCTGCACCATGAAGAAGCTGATCGGGTTGATGTCCTGGAACTCGTCGACGACGATCCGGTCATAGCGGTTCGCGAACATCGACCACAGCTCCGGGTGCGCTTCGAGGAACACCATCGGACGGTAGATCAGGTCGTCGAAGAAGATCACCTTGCGCCGCAGCTGGTCCTGGACGAGCAGCTCGAAGGCGGGGATGTACGCGCGGCAGTCGGCCGTGAAACCGCTCTCCTCGAAGATCTCCGCCGGCGGGCGCAGATCGGCTTTGACGAGCGTGATGAACTGGCTGAATCCCTGGTGCTGGGCTTGTGACGGCGGGAAGGAGCCGCCGGCGCGCGACCAGGCTTCCTTGAGTGCGCGGCGGGCGAACGCGTCGGCCTTCTTGCCTGACGTCTCGAGCTTCTCGCGCGGCAACATGCCGCCGGACACGAGCTGGGCGAGGATGCGGTTGCCGATGGAGTGGAACGTGCGCACGTCGGGGACCGGACCCTCACCGAGCGCACGGCGAAGGCGCGCCTCGAAGCTGAGCTGGGCGCTCTTGTTGAACATCAAGGCCAGCATGGCGCTGGGGTTGCCGCCGGTCTTGACCTGACGGCGCAGGTAGGCGACGAGCACGGTGGTCTTGCCCGATCCCGGCGCTGCCTCGACCAGCGCATGGCCGGTCTCGTGGCGCACGACGGCCTTCTGCTCCTCCGTCAGCTCTCGACGTCCTGTGTGACTCATGCCTGCCTCGTTCTTGCGTTCTACCCATGACGAATAACACGGCTTTCGCGCCCACCAAACTCACGTGGGTATTGCGCGGCGCCGGACAAAAGGACTCAGCCATACGTCCGCTCTGGGGCGCATGGATCAGGACTTTCTGACCACGAAAATGCCCGGGGCCGCAGATGCGGCCCCGGGGGTTTGGAGTGCTTACTTCGGGTGTCGGGCGGCCTTGATCGCCAACTGGTTGAACGGTTGGAGATGGGCGCGTTGGGTGTCGATGCCGATGTCGGCCGTGGTGAGGCCAGTGTCGGGTGCAAGCCGCGCGTCACGCGCACGAATACCGCGCGATGAACGAGGGAGAAGCAACGGCGCATTGCCGTACCGCCGATCCTGTTCAAGCATGGCCAGCACCCCCTTGCGGGTTGCCGCCAGCAGTCGCGTCAGTTTCATCAGGCACCTCCGGCCGTTGCCACAGCTGCATCCACACGATGCGGCTGCCTCGGATGAACACGCCATCCGATGTCGCCATCGGGATGATGCGCCCCTGAGGGTCGTAGACGCAAACCTGAGACAGAAAAATGTCCGGGTAGCGATCCGATCGGCTGGTGGCGCTGCGTGCGTCGTAGACGCCGGCGATGGTGGTTCCGTCTTCCAGTCCCACGATCACCGTTCGCGTCTGGCCCGAGTTTAACTGCAACCAGACGGCGTCCCAAGCCTGCACGAGTGTCGGCAGAGGCGCCACCCGCTGCAGCGTCCACTTGCCCTCGGTAAGCCATCGCAGGACCGCACCGGCGAGCCGGAACGGGAGAGCGACGAGGTTGTAGCGCGTGCTGACCGCCGACAGGAAGCCGAGCACCGTCGGGACGACCACGATGGTCATGCCCCAGGTGAACGGCGAACCGATCAGCAGTACCGCCAGCTCGTTCGCCGACCGCGTCTTGAGGACAGCGGAAGGGTCTTGACCGACGCTGGCCAGCACGGCCCAGCCGATGGCAAGCATCACCAGGCTGTGCACGAAGTAGCCGATCAGTGCGTGGTTGAGGTCCTTGGCCTCTTCCACAATCGCGAACCGGCGTCTGGTGCGGGTGAAAATGTATCCGGGCACGATCGCGATGACTATCACGAGCAAGCCCTTTAGGGTTGTTACGAACTCCATAGGGTCTCCTTGGCTGGCCATGCCAGCGGTTGTGAAACCCGCGGACGCACCTCCCCCGACGGGGAAGTGTCCCCGCGGGGTGGTGGGTTGCGCCGGCGATGCCGGCGGGGAGATGACGCCACGAGGGCGTCAGGGGTCAGGCGGCGTTGAGCACGATGGCGCGCTGCTGCCGGAGTCGGTCGAGGGTGTGGCTGGCGAGGACGTCGATGTTGCCATCGTTGACGACGTGGATATCGCAGCGTTGTGCCTGGTCCGGCTCGGTGTAGGTGCCATCCGAATCGACGCCGCAGCGACTGACCCAGATGACCTGGCCGCCGTTGCCGTGGATCCAGTGGAACTCCTCATCCAGTCGCACGCCGGTGACGATGACGCCGCGGCCGGCGAGGAGCGAGGTGGCCACCGTGGCCGCCATCTTGTCGATCCAGTACGAGTTCAGCACCTGACGGCGCTGCGTCCCGTGACGGATGAGGAGATCGCGGAAGGTGGTGCCGGGCGAGCCCGGCACGGGCTGATCCTTCATCGCGTCGGAGATCTCGAAGCCGGTAGCGGATCGGACCTCCTCCACGATCGCGTCGGACATGCCGATGATGCGGTAGCCATTGAGCTGCCGGATCGCTCGCGCGAGGGTGTCTTTGCCGGCACGCTTGAAGCCTGCGATGCCGATCAGTGGTGCGTGGGTTTCGTGGTTCATGTGTAGCTCCTGGTGAAACCCGCGGCGACGCAATGCCCCGAAGGGGCGTTACGCCCCCGTGGGGTGGTGGGTGATGCCGGCGATGCCGGCTATTTGGTATTGGCGCGCTTGAAGGCCGCGATGTCCCGCTCGCGTTGGTCGCACACCTTGGCGAAGGCCTTCTGGAAGGCTTCGGCGTAGGGGCCGACCACGGTCAGCGTCAGGCAGCGGTAGGGGCCGGTGAAGGAGTGGGCCATGAACCGAAGTTCCTGCTCATTCCCCTTCAACCAGGCCCAGTACGCTTTCGTGTCGCCGTCGAAGCCGGCGGGCGGGGAGAACATGGCGTTCTCGCCTACCGCGCCGGGGGTGGTGTCGATGCGGGAGTAATCGCGAAGCACGACTACGCCTGCACTTGCCTGCGTGAATTCAGGCGCTCGGTTTCACGCAACACCTGCTTCAGGCGCGAACGCCATTGCTGGAGCTGCATGATCGCGCGCGCGGCCTCCACACCCATCGTCATCACGACGTCGTTCCAGTCGATCGACTTCTCGCCTTCGGGGATGGCGAACGGCGGCAGGAGTGCCGTCGCGCGTCGCCCCGTCTTGCGAGCTGCCTCAACGAGTTGGTACGAGGATGCCTGCCCTGCCATGGCGCGATCGCGATCGCCGAAGACGATCAGGATCTCCGCCCAGTCAGGGAGGATGAGGTTGCGCATGCCGTTGGCGTCCAACGTCGACCACATCGGAATGCCCAGGTCTTCCACCAGCCGTCTTGCAGCGATGGAGGATTCCAGACCTTCACCCACGGCCAGCACACGGTGCGTGTGCCGGTCCAGATGAACCGCCGCGCCGCTTGGATCGCGGTCGGAGGTATGGCTTTCCGCCTTCCTGGCCATCGGCACGTCCGCCTTGCGGCGACCGTCCGGGGACAGGTAGGTACGATGGACGGTGACCGGCGTCCCGTCGATGTGCTGCAGCAACGCCACCTGAGCGGGAAACTTGCCCAGGTACTCACCGGTGTCGTAGTCCACGTACGGCAGCGCCGGGTGGAACCGCAAGTTGCTGAGTCCCTGCGGGCTCCCCAGACCACGAGCCTCGAACCAGTTGCGCATCGGTTCGGAGCGCGCGTCGCTGGGCGACAACGTGGTGTTCCATGTCCGCTCAAGACGCGTGCGGATGAGGGCGTCCTGTTGGGCGATCTCCTCCTTGTTCGGCGTCTTGATCGGCGTCGGCGGTGGCAGATGGTTGGTGGTGATGCGGCCGCCCAGGTGGTCGATAACCATCTGCTTGGCCTCCATGAAGCTGCAGCCGAAACGTGCCATGAGCACGCGAAAGCCGTTGCCCATTTCGTTGTTGCAGGTGCAGTGGCATCCGCCGGTCGAGTCGAAGTCCTTGGCGATCCGGAAATCGGGTTCCACGCGCCGGCGAGGGGCCGAGGCGTGAGGCGTGTTGCCGGAAGCACTGGAGGTGCGTTTCCCGCCACCGTGATCGGAGATGGGGCACTGGACCTTCTTGCGATGTCCGGCATCCACCGCGGCCTGCAGGCCGGGAATGAGTGCCGAGAGCACCTCTCCCCAACGACCACGCAGGTTGCGCAGCAGGGTGTTGGTGATCTCCCGCTCGCGCTCGTACGCCTGTCGGCGGGCTTCTTCTTTCGTCTTCATAAAGCCTCCTTCAGTGGGCCGTGGTGGATGGGGTGCCTCGCGTTGCTGTGTTGTAGGGCATGGTGTCTCCTCTGGATCAGCGGAAACCGTGCCCTGGCGGGCATGGATTCCCGCGTGGGTCGTGACGGCGTGGCCGTCGGTTGGTGTGTCGGACTGTGAGGCTCCGATTACCTTTCGTGGCAAGCCACGGAAAGCGCAGAAGGAAGGATGCCCTTCCCTATGCCCTCTCAAAAATGCGCCGGTGCTACCTCCCCCCGCTGTAGCCGGGGAGAGGTAGCGCCAGTGCGTCAGGCGGCCTTGAGCAAGCGCGACCTGACCAGGTTGAGCAGCACGAACGGCAACTCGGCGACGTCCGTGATCGAGTGCCAGTGCCGGAACAGATCCCGGCCTGCGTCGGTCTGGATACCGAGTCCGAAGACTTCGATACCCGCAACCTCAGCGGCCACGATCGCCAGCTCGGCTTCCGCCTTGCTGTCCGGTTCGCCATCGGTCAACACGATCATCATGCGCCGGCCGACCTTCTGGCCGAGAAGCATGCGATGCGCGAGGAGAACGCCCTCATCCAGCGGCGTGCTCCACCCCTCAGCTGCGAGGTGGAAGTTCTCCAGGTGCTTGAGCGCACCCGAGCCGAATGGCTTGAGCACGTGGTCACCCGGGAACGCGGTAGCGGCACACTGGACGCCGTCGATGCCGGCCATGGCAACGGTGGTGGCGTGGAGTGCCTGGCAGGCGAGTTCGATGCGGTTCTGGCTCGTCATCGACCCGGAGACATCGGTCACCAGTACCACGGCGGTGTCGACCTCCACGACTTCGGACTGGCGACGGAAGATCCGACCGTCACCTGTGCCAATACGCGACAGGTGCCGGTTGGAAATCTTCCGGCCCCGATCGTGAATCGACACGTCACGCTGGGTGAGTGCCTGCATCTCGGATACCAACTTCATGCGAAGCTGGCCCGTCACCGCCGTTGCCTTCCCCATGTCGTAGGGCGTTTGCGCCAGCTTGATGTCGCCGCTGGGCCGCGTCACGTCCTTCTGGTCCGTCAACTGCGCCAGGGAGACGGTACCGTCGGAACCCTTGTCGAGTTCGTCGGCCAGCTCCTTCAGCGCCTTGGCGATCGCGTCGCTCTTGTCCCCCAGCGCCTGGTCGATGTCCTGACCCGCGTTGACGGCTTCGAGGTTGGCGATAATCTGGGCGAGTTCATCGCCCTGCCCGTCTTCACTGGACTCCTGCGATGGTGCCGCAGGCTCAGCGTCGTCGGTGCCGTCGGTGCCTTCGTCGGCGTGGTCCGCATCGTCCTGCGGATCTTCTTCGGTAGCGTCAGCGTCCTCCTCTGCGTCGCCCGTGGGCGTTGCCGAGGGATCGGCCTGGTCACCGTCTTGGTCTTCGTCGTCGTCCGCACCTTGCGGCGTTGCTGACGGATCGGGTTGGGCGTTGGCTTGTTCGGCCTCTTCCTTCTCCCTCTTCCGTTCCTCCAGCTCGGCTACCACCAGGTTGCGGATGTCTTGCGACAACTCGATGGCGTCGGTCGTGTCACCCAGGTGCCTGATCCGCGGCAGGAGAGCGTCCAGCCGATCAATGAAGCGATCGGAGAACAACTTCCTGACGACGGCCTCGGCCTGTTGGGCGTGCAGCACGATCGACCCCACGCCGCGGTAGTCGCACCAGCACCGGTACGCGAGGTAGCCGGTCAATGCCACCACCGCCGGTACGCCATCGCCCACGTCCGCATAGTGTCCCGTCACGAACATCGCGTTGTTCAGCGCGTCGAGGTAGGGCTTGGCGGCGGGGTATTGGCGCAGGTGCGCATGCTCCTCGCGGATGTCCTCGATGACGCCGAGGATCCGATGGGTGAGCGGGTCCCCCGTGGCGGAGCGGCGGAACGCCACAAAATCGGTCGAGTTGATGTGCCCGACTTCGTGGTGCAACAGGCCGTACGCCAGGGTGAGCATGAGGACGAACGTGTCGATGTCCGTCCGGTTGCCCGGGATGGGAAGGTTCATCAGGTAAATCGTCTGGCCATCGGTGGCGCCGAGCGTGTGTCCGTGCTTGACGTTGACGCGCTTGGTGCCGCAGGTGGTCAGTGCGTTGGCGAGGATCGGCAGAGAGCCGAGCGCTGCCTTCGCAGAGCGGATCATGTCCTCGGGCCGCAGAGCGGCACCGAGGAACAGATCACGCAAGAGCTTCTTGTGCTCTTGAACGTGCATGGTAGGAACTCCTTACAGGGTGAGCGTCAGACCACGGCGACGGCCGGGGAACGACGGGGTGGGTTCGACAGAAGGTGCTGCGTCGGTGACGACCGCTTCCTCGGGCATGGCCGGGATGGCCAGCTCGGGTTGGACGGAGGTCTGCTTTGCCTCTTCCAGATAGTCCTGGAGCAAGGCCTTGCCCTTGGCGAGCAGCTGGTGCGGGTTCGACAACTCGGTCAGCACCGACACGGCTGTGTAGGTGTTGGTCATGTTGAGCGTGCCTTGAGCGGGCATGTGGTCCAGCACGTCCTGCAGCGAGTCGGCAGCCGGGCCTACGTCAGGGTGCAGAAAGGCGAATGCCTTCAGCTTTTTGACGAGCTTGCGGATACCGTCCAACTGCGACTGGAGCAGCTTCGACTTGCCTTTGACTTTCGTCAGCAGCTTGTCGGCGCCGTCCTGGATGGACTGGAGCATGTCCGGCAACGCCTGCTCGGCCATTTCCCGGTAGTGCTGGTTGGCCAGGCTTCCCGGGTTATCGCCGTCCGGCGCCGCCATCCGGAAGATGGAGATGCCGAACTTGCAGCGGTTGCGGACTTGCATTTCGGTGGGTCGGGACTGCGCGAGGATGAAGGCCCAGTCGGGATACTTCTCCTCCTGGTCCTGGTACGCCTCGGGCAGCCGTGCTACGAGCTTGTCCAGCGCCTGCTGGAAGTCGCCCTCGAAACCCGGAAGGGCGTCGATGAACTCCTTGGCCCGGTCGGAGGACACGGCAATGCCGGTACCCGCAAACGAGAAGCCTTCGGCCTTCAGGAAGCGCTCGATGGCCTTGCGGACGCTTTCCATACCGGCAAGCTCCTTGGGGTCGACGAGCACTTTGCGACCGTCGGACATGAGTGCCTTGGGGGGCATCTTGTCCTTGTCGACGTCCGGCAGATCCTGGTCGCGTTCGACCTTGACCGTACCGCTCCAGACGCGCAGGTTCGAGTTGATGATGACCAGGTGCTCCGCAGGGAGCACGGTGGTTTCGGTGGGGTTGTTCATGGTGGTGAGCCTCGGGTGTGTGACCGCCCAGGACTCACCCCCGAACGGGAGGAAAGTCCCGGTCGGGGTGGTGGTGGTGTGCAGGCTATGACCCCCTGCGTGGGTTTCTGCAAGCGACGCTTGCGAAAGGCTCCGCCACGGCTTGACGGTGCACACCCATGGGATGTGCACGGCGAAGCGGTGGGCCGGAGGAACCGGGTGCCTTGCGGCACCCGGTCTTCCGTGGACATCACATGGTCATGCGAAGTCCGGTCCTACGGTTACCCTGGCGAGCGCCGATGCGAATCGGGCGCTGCAGGACGCGAAGAGCGTACAGGCGTTCGAGGATGGCTTCGTCAACCATCCCCTTGGCCTGCGCTTCCGCGATCAGCGGTCTCATCTCGCGCGGGTTGCCGTCGAGGTTTCTGACATCGACGTCGGTTCCTGCGGTCAAGGCGAAGAGCAATCCGGCGCCCGCGGCATACGCTGCGGGAACCTCGCAGGTGAGGATGCGATCGTTGAACTTCGTGTCCAACGCGACCGACGCCCCACCAATCACCCACCAACTGGATTCGACAAGAGCCAGATCAGACAGCTCCCTCTCTTCCAGTTTCAGTAGATGCAAGGCCTGCACAAGCCCTTCAAGCTCCAGGGTGCCTCTGAGCTTGAAGGTCAGCGTGCCCTGGCTACCGGCGACTTCGTCGATGATGAAGTAGAACCCGCGTGCCAAGAACTCCTCCACCCGTGCGGTGACGAACGAGCCCGTAGGCTCGTTCACCAGTGCTGGCGGAAAGGTTTTTGACTTCATCCGGTTCAGGCTGGAGCCTTCCTGGACGACAACGGAGCCATCTTCCTTCGCCTCGATCTGAGCGTGCTGCCCCGACTGCCTGTTGTACAGCCGGATCATCACTTGCTCCCCGCGGTACCAAACACCAGGTCGTACAGTGCATGCACCGTGGCCTGTTCGGCGTCCGCGAGGACGGCGGTGTAGACCGGGCGCAGTGCGTACAGCGGCACATTGAAGCCCGGCTTCTCCAGGTACTCGAACGACGCGGTCAGGTCGAGCCAGTCGATCAGGTTGCGTCGACCGAAGTCCAGCGACAGGCGGTGCGTCAAGCCCTTGCCGTCCGCATAACCCGACATCGGGTCAGCGGCCTTGTGGATCATGGCCATGAACTTCGCATAGCCCTTCACCACATCGGCGTCCATCTCCGGATACAGCTTGGCGATGAACTCGGCCTCCTTCTCCTCGCTCGCATGTTCCATCACGAACTTGAAGAAGCGGTCCAGCACAGCGATGTTCTGCTGCCGGGTGCCGGCGTATCCCCCTGCCCGATCCTCCATGAACATGGAGTTGCAGGTGGCGAACACGCAGAAGCCGCGCTTGGCCACGATCACTTCACCCGTTTCCGGGATCGTGTAGCGGCCGCGGTCAATCAGGTCGTTGAGCGCCGCCAGCTCCGCCGGCTGCGCCAGGTCGATCTCCTCGATGATGGCCGGATAGCCACCTTCGGCCGCCTGCCACAGCGAGCCCGGTTCGACGACGATGTCCCCGCCCACAAGGGTGCGCGAGTAGACCGAGTCGGCCGAGGTCATGTTCGGCCCCCAGCTCATGCGTGCTGCCGGGATGCCTTGGCGGGCGAGCCGCTGTTCCAGGTAGGTCGACTTGCCGGTGCCCTTGGGCCCCATGATGAGCAGGCCACGGCGGGGTGCCGAGGGAAGACGCTCCCACTCGCGGTTCAAGCACACCGTAATCATCCGATCCAGGTCGACGTTGTCGAACTGGTAGTCGGGGTTGAGCGGTGCCAGGTGCGGATGGGTTTCGGTGCCGGTGTAGACGTACACGCCGTTGCCGGCGTAGGCGGCCAGGCCCAGCTTGCCGAGATCGGTGGTGGCGACCTTGTAGCGTCGCTTTTCGATCGCGTTCGCCTCGTACAGCTCGGGGAACTCGGTTTGTTGCTTGGCGAGGACGGCGTCGCTCACCATGATCGTGTTGAGGGCGGTGTTGTACATGGGTCTCTCCGAAAAAAAAGGAGAGGCCGCCCCCGAGGGGAGCGGTCTCCCCGTTGGGGTGGTCAGACGGCGATGGCCATCTGGTAGGACGGACCGAAGATCCGGTCGATGATTTCGTCGATACCGCGTTCGAGCGGGTCAACGATGGTGGTTTTCAGCCTCACTTCCTTCCGTGCGTCTTCGGCATCGAACCCGAGAGCATCGACGCACTCACGAAAGGACAGCGGCGCCTCCTGATCGGAGAGGATCCACGCGATGGCATCCTCGTTGCCAGCTTCGGCGTCGAGGATGGCCTGGCGCAGCACCTTCGCATGCGGCAGTTCCGCACCGTAGGCCTTCCTGATCCACAGACGCGCCTGATTGCGCAGGACGTCTGGGTCTTGCTGGCCAACGTCGACCAGCTCGCCCGTTTCCGGGTCGGGAAGCTCCATCTTGAACAGGCGGCAGCACTCCTCGAACGAGAAAGTCTCCGCCGCGTTGCCGCGGAACATCCAGGCGATGATCTCGGCAGCTCGTACCGACTTCCGCTCGCACATCGCCCGCAACGTCTGCAGGCTTTCGTTCAGGAGGATGGAGTGCAGACGGTACATACCGTCCTCGCTCCAGGTGTAGCCGTTGACCTCCTCCTCCTTCCGAGCGTGAGCGCGGTAGGCGATCTTCCGCGGCTGTGCGCGGAAGGAGAGCTTGAGGCGGTACTGGCAGCCCTTGACGCGCTTGGCCTTGGGCTTGGGTTGGCGATCCCGTTTGGCCCGGCCGCCGTCGCCGAACAGGAGCAGCTGGCAAACCTCTGCCTGCTGCTGCTCGGTGATGGTGGGGGTGGGATCGGGGCGCCTCCGGACGGAAGCGACGATACGACGACGAGCGCGCACCACAACAGGCGTGCGCAAGCGTGCAGCCCAGCGGGCCGCAATCTTGGTGAACATGGGTGGAACTCCTCTGGCGAAAGGCCGAGAGGAGTCCCGGGCGGGATCTCGTCCCGGCCGGGTGGGTGGTGTTACGTGCTGACTGTGACCCTCAGCGTGGGTTTACCTGCAGCGCAGGTAGGAACCGTATCGAGATCGCCAGAGGAGTGGGATTCGACGCGCTAGATTTACCACAACCGCGAGCAAAAAAAAACCAGGGCCGAAGCCCTGGTTGTAGGTGATGACGCAAGTGACTCGCGTCGAAGGTTTCTGGCTCAAGCGGCCGCCTTGATCTCCTGCAGCCCACCCTTCTCGTCGAACCGCACGATGAAGCTGCGGCCGGCGAAGCGGGGTGACTGGTCGGTAAGCTCATTGGCACGCTTGAGGCGCATCTCCAGCAGGTGCTCGGGCGATGTCGCCACCAGTTCCGCGTACGCGGCTTCCAGCTTGGCGACGTCGGCGTCCTCCTCGGTCTCCTGCCAAGCATCGAAGTCGTCTGAGTACGAACTCAGGAGACGAATGCCCGAGCGGATGGCCCCTTGCTTGACCACGTGGATGACGATGCGCCAGGACTCCTGGGGATCGGCACGGACGATCATGTCCACCTCATGCGCCTCGCCGGTGGCGACGTGCGTGATGCAGATGCGTTCGACGGCCGAACACCGGACGAGGTACTCGGTGAGGTCCACCAGCTGCGATCGCCCTTCGTCTTTGACTTCGACCTGGAAGGCGCCATCGTCCTGCTCTTCGGTTGCTGCCTTCATCAGCCAATGGTTCTGGCTAATGTAGGCGGTGGTCTCCAGCGTGTAGTGGCCGCTAGCGGCCGTCCAGGCCTGCGCCACCGAACAGTCATCGTCAGGAAGGAACACCATGCCCTTGGCCAGGATCTCCTCTTGGGAGAGGATCCCGTCAAGGGTCGGCCGCTCCTCTTCGGAGTTGGTCCAACCTGGCCTGCGTTCCTGCCAGTCCACGAACCACTCGCCAAGCGCGAATGGCACATCGTCGAGCAGCTCCTTGCAGTCCCACGTGGCACAGTGCACGGCATGCAGCTTCAGGAAGACTTGCGGCTCCATCGTTGCCTTGAGGCGACGCAACTTCTCCTGGGCGGCTTCCATGAGGCCCTGTTTGATCCTCTGGCGCGAGCCGGCGGCATCAACAAGGTGCAAACGGTCGGGTAGCCGTGCGCGGAAGGTCCGGTCGGCGTGGATCACCGTCTGGCCTCCGCGCTGGCGGTCCGTCTCAACGGGGAGTCCCTGCACGTAGATCGTGCCGAGGGAATCGGACAGGCTCAGGCGAACCTTGCCGATGCTGGTGGTGATGAACGAGTCGTCCTCGGCATCCGTGCGGGAGAGGAGCGTGCCGTTGAAGGCTACGGGTACCGGGAAGCCGCGGGCGACCTTGCCGAGCATGCCAGCCACGCGGGTGATGCGTTGCTCCCCGGTGCCGGACTCCAAGCCTTGCAGCTTGAAGCCGTAGAGCGTCACCGTGGTCCCCGCTTCGCTCTGTGCAAGAGGAACGATCGCGACAACCTCGCCGGCAAGCACGTGCTCCGTCATAGCGATGAAACCCCGCCCGAGAGTATCGGCCGTCCGAGTGGCAACCCGGATCGAGTCGCAGGCATAGAGTGCCGAGAGGAAACCCAGACCGAACGGGCGGTCCTCCTCCATCACGTCGGCCGCCCACTCGGAGGTTGCCTTCAGGAGCAGTTGTTGCAGGTCCGCGATGCCGTGGCCGTTGTCAGCCACGGAGAGCGTCTCGCCGTCGAAGGTCACGTCGATGCGAGTTGCGCCCGCGCGCCGTGCGTTCTGGAGCAGCTCGCCGTACACGCTGGCCGGCGAGAACGCCTCACGGAGGTTCTGGAACAAGGCCCGTTCGTCGGCCTGCAAGCGGATGGTGCTGGTATTCATGGGGTGTCTCCTTGATGGAAACGCTGCCCGAGTCGAATAGACCCGGGCAGCGTGGTGGGTGGGCCGCACGTGGCGGCATAGGGAGGGAACTGCGGTTACAGGGGGAAGCCGGAGATCCGGAAGCATTGGCCGTCGCGCAATCGCTCGACGTCATACGTCCCGTAGGGGCGCCGAACGAGCACACGGCATGCTTCGCGGTGGCCGTAGATCAGGAAGTCCGCCTGGCTCCCGGCGGCCAGCCTGGAAGGCGCTGATGCCGGAATGTCACCTTTAGCGGTCGTCATGGTCGATTCCTCGTGGTGAAACGCCACGGCGCAAGGCACGTGGCGTGTGGGGTGGTTGATACAGGTAGGGTGCCGCCGCTAGCGCGCCGGCGAAGTTGTGCTGCTTACGCTGCGCGGCGGTGGCGGGTCAGGAGCGCATCGACGTAGCCGAGGTCCTTGAGCCAAACGTTGATGCTCGGGAACGCCCGACTCAGGGCATGCACGTGGGCCAGCGTCTGGATGACGTTGTCCGCGTGGTCGCCCTCCGGCGTCAGCCGGATCGCCTTGCGGTCGTAGGACCAGGGTTCGACGCGTCCCTGCTCTGCCATCGACGTGAAGAACGCCGACTGGGCCAGTGCGTCATCCGCACCGTCGAGCACGACCTTGGCGTGGAACAGCGGCATCAGGCCGTCCCAACCGCCCGTCGCGTTTGCGAGGAGGCGGCGGTACTTCCGGATGTACTGTTCGGCCGTGATGTCACCGGACGGGCCACGAGTGCCCATGCAGGTGCCACCGCTTTCAGCCGAAGCCGAGGCGATGCAAACGCGCTCCATCACGTCGTCGTGGTCACCCAAAGCCGCAAGCAACCAGTCCCTGGCGAGGACTTCGCGCGTGCGACCATCGGCGCCGCGCTTCATCGTGGTCACGTTCGAGTCGCCGCCCTCGACGAGGGCCACGTAGAGCTTTGCCGGCGTGTTTGCGGGCAACGCGACGCGGGTGGCGACGGCGGTGGTGTCGATGACGATCGCCGCGTGGCGATACTCGAGGAAACTGCTCATGGTGATCTCCTGAAAAGGTGATCGCCGAGCACGCCACGCCCCAGCGGGCAGTGAACATGCCCGGCGAAGGGGGTGGAAGGAAGGGTTAGAACAGCGACGCCATAGCGGGCGCCGTGATCTCGGTAAGCCGTTGCTGGCTCACCGGGTCGAGGGTGACTGTGGAGCGGTGGAGGTCAACGATCTTCACCAGCCCGAAGGCGTCGGTTTCGAGGTCGGTTCGCGACGTGGCCTGGCTCAGCACCATGTCGAGTTCCCATCCTTCGTTCCGACGGCTCGGGGCCCAACCGCGCGCAGCGAACCACGCCTGGTCGGGGCCCTCCACGCTGCCGTAGTAGGCAAACGATGCGTGCAGGCGAACGCCCGAAAGCACTTCCAGTGCCTCGCCACCCGTGAGGGCATCGTCCATCGCCTTGCGGTGCATGGCGATGTAGTCCTCCGGGAGCATCTGCCGCTCGCTACCCGAGTCGCCGACCAAAAGGTCGCCGCGAACCGTCGCCGCTGAGCTGTGGCAGGCCACCTGCATCATGCGGTACCGAGCCAAGGTCGCGTGCAGCGACCAGACAGGGGCCAATCCAGCGACAGGTTCTTCCTGGATGAAGCTCACCCAGACGGCCTGGCCGGGGTAGGCGATGCTGTAGCCCATGCCGGGCCACAGCGCGTCGATCTCGCGCTCGAGGTGCTGGACGTCCACGCGAAGGTAGACGTGGCGGCGCTCGATGCGAGGAGTGGTGCTGATCGGGTTCATTGCGTTTCCTTGGGTTTGGTGCCCAACGGACTCGCTGCCCGGCGGGCAGGAGTAGCCCGTGGGCGGTGGTGGTGTGCCGACTGTGAGCTTCGGCGTAGCTTCGACCTGCAGCGCAGGTGGAAAGGTCTTTCCGATGCCGCTCAGAGCATGGGAAAGACCTCTCCCGTGAGGGAGAGGTGCTGGGTCATTCCGTGGCCGGTTCCGCCTCGGGGATCTGGCTGACCTCCGCGTAGTAGGCCATCCACGCGTTGATCGCCGCCGGCGCCGCCGCGAGGGCCGCGGTGGCGTCTGCATACGGTCCGTGCACGAAGGCTGGGGCGAACCCCATCGTGCCCCTCTCGCGCGCGACCACGGCCATGTAGAGGCCGTGTGGGCGGTGATCTTCAGTCAGGTGCTGGGTGGTGGTCTTCACCTCCCAGAGCTGGTCCTTCGTCGGTTGCCACGTGTCGTGGTGGTGGGTCATGGTGAATCCTCAGTGGACAGCCGCGTTGCCTCGTGGCTGTGTTGGGTTGCTGGGTTGACGCCGGATCGGTAGGCTTGGCGCCCCGCACGGAGGCCCGCCTTTTTGAAACGACGCGATGATGGATTGCTGGAACTGGATGCCGCCGAGCGGACACTGTTCGGTGCGTTCGTTCGACCCGACGTTCCTTCGATCCTTTCCGCGCAGGAACTGGCGCGGTGGATCGAGGAAGCGCGATCGGCGATGACACCGGCGACGCGGCCCGATCACTTCATCGTGCTCGGGCTCTTGACGCAGCTTGCCGACGAAGCCGGCGTGTCAGTGCTTTCGGGGCGTTGTTAGCACCGGCGCAACTTGCACGCGGCACTCTTCGTACAGTTCCGGGCACTGGTTCATGATCTTGGGCGTCGACTCCATGATCGCCATCACTCGTTTGGCGATGCGGATGTCGCTTCGCACCACGTCGATCAGGATGGCCAGGCCACGCTTGATCTCCGGCATTTCACCGAAAATCACCAGAATCATGGCCTCGGCCATTTTTCGCGTAACGGCGCCGTCGCTCCACAGCTCGTCCTGCCGCGGCTTGCGTTCGTAACTCATAGGATGTCCTTTTGGCGACGGATCACCCCCCTGCGGGAGTGACCCGCGTGGGTGGTGGTGGTCGCTCAACCTGCCAGGTGGCGGGATGGGTTCCGTGCAAAACGCAACTTGCCGTTGACGGCGCGCGTGAGGATCTCGCCCTCAGCGGCCTCGAAGTACGACTGCGCCTTCACAGCCGTGGTCTCGCCGCGCAGGACATGCAGCACCTCGTCGAGGGCCGCGTGTCGCTGCAACAGTTCGTCGTTATCCAGGCTAGTGAAGGACGCAAAGTCGAAGTCAGGCGTCATGTGTGACATGGGGTATCTCCAGCTCGGCGTGCCGACCGAGTAAGAAAAATGAAACTCCCCGTGGCACGGCGGGGAGGTTGTGACCCGCCGGTGCAGACGCATGCCCGCGCGGGCAAGATCGGCCCGGCTGGCAAGGTGGTTAAACGCAATCGGCCGCGGCGAGACGCCGTGGCAAAAAGAGGTGTTGCTGGGTGGCTGTCTCGAAGGACAGGTTCGGCCGTGAGGTGGGCCTCGTCACCAGAGGGTGCTTGCGCACCACTCGTAGAACAGTCGTAACGCTATCGAGTCAGGCGAACGCTGTCAACGGGCCTTCGCGCTGCGCGCGACGATGGCGGTTAGCATGCGCTGGAGCTTGGCCGGGTCATCACCGGGATGGTGTTCAACCAGGGCGATCACGCCGGGTAGCTGGCGCATGCGCGGGTGCGTGCGCGCCTTGGAAGCGAGATAGTCCGGATCGTTCGTCATCCCCATCGTCTCGACCAGAATGCGTTTGCGGTCGGGGAGCCACAAGATGAAGTCCGGATGGCAGACGGTGCCGTCTTCCAACAGTTCGGGGAACAGGGGCTTCTCCAACTGCACTTTCACGCCCAGACCCTTCTCGCGTGCCCAGTACGCCATCTGAGCCAACAGCAGCTCGGCGGTATCGCGCTCCAACGCGCTGTCTACCGGGAGGAGCACGGATTTACTCAGGCACGGGTGCGCGTAGGCGTTGACCACGACGTAGCGGCTCTCACCCTTGGGCTTGGCGATCTGCGCGATCGCCCAGTACGGCCCCTGCTGTCCGGTCGTGCGCCCCGGCAATTTGACGCTGCCCCGCACGCGGACTATGGCCGCGCGGTTCTCCGCTCCGCCCTGCCAGAGCAGCTGCCCCTCCGTCGCCGAGACCTTGACCACCTCGTGCACTATGCCGACGAACAGGCCTTGCGGCCGCAGGTTGGCCGGGAACTTCGCTTCCAGACCGGACATGGTGTGCAGGAGCCTCGGCAACGCTGGCAGGTACGTGCAGCCGACATCGCGAAAGCGCAGTCCGGGCGCGACCTCGCGCCCGCGAAGCGCATCCAGACCGGCATAGGAATCCTTGAGTCGACTGCGAGCGGGTTGGTCGCGCGCGGTCACGATGTCGTCGGGCGAAACGACGGTGTAGTCCGCATCGGTCAGTGCGGTGAAGAGAAGACGCGCGATCGCAGGGACGTTGCCGGCGGCGCTGTGCGGCGCTTCGCCGGGTGTCGGGGGGGTGGGTGCGGAGCCATCACTGGCCGGCTGGCGCAGAAGCAGCCACGGCCCCGCCGTGGCACTGGCAACCGCCGCGGGCGCCGGGCCTTCGTGTTTCCCTTCCGTCTGGCTGGCCTCGACCCAGAAGGGGCAAGCCGCGGCGTGCGGCGTCTCGCCGTGGCGCCACACGTGGATCTGACCTTCCCGCAGTCGCGGCGCCATCAGCGGCGGTGGGTCAGCATCGGCACCGGCACAGCTGCAGGCCAGCCACTGCTGGTGATCGCGCAGATCCATCAGCGCCTTTGTGGCCACCTCTTTCTCCGCGTCGGTGGGGTGCGGATCGTTGCCGAAGCAGTGCACAAGGGCAGCCGTCACCGCGCCCGGCAAAGGACGCAGTACAGCGTGGCGATCATGGACGTTGAGGACGGTCATGGAGTACCTCGTAAATGACCTGGTTCGAGCACACCAACAGGGTGTGCTCGAAAAAGGCCACTCAAAAGAGTGGCGAGGTTGGAGGTGCAAGCGACGGCCGTTGCCGGCCGACGCTCGCGGGGTTTTTATGGCTGCCGCTTCCGTGGCGGACGGACAATGAGGCCGTCGCGATCGCCAGTAGTGCAGATTTTTCTGAACTCACATAGGGTGCACGGCGAGTTGTATGCATCCAGACTTCGCTTGGCGAATCGCTTGCGACGGATGTCGTCGGCAACCCACAGGCGGGACTGAATGTACTCCTCGACTTGCCCCGGTGTGCGGGCATCGACCAGGTCGACGGGAGCGATGACCGGGCCTTCGCCGCGCTTGCCGGTGGGCACGGGACGCTTGATCGCGTTCAAGAACCCTAGCTTCTCGACGCGCTCGATCCCAAGCTCTTCGGCATGCGCTTCGACGACCAATTGCTGGCCCGTCAGCTGCCCCGAGGTGAGGACAAACCCTTCCGGGCAATCGGCACTGGGCGTCTTCACGTCCAGGATGCCTACCTGCCCTTCCGGCGTCATGACCATCAGGTCGAGGATCGCGGTGTAGACCACGTTCCTCGGAAGCTTCACACGCAGCTCGCGCTGGATGATCGGCTTACCCTCGCGATCCAGCATGACGCTGAAGCCCGAGCCCTTCCACCACTCGACGAAGCGGGTAATCAACAGCTGTCCCGATTCGACGATGGCTTCCTGGCCCTTCCAACGCGTGCTGATCTCGACCACGTGCTCGGAGGCCCATGTCGTGTACGTCTCCGTGAATGCAGACGCGACGTCGACATCATGACCGTACACATCCCCCACGAGGAAGGCGGATACGGCTTCGTCGAACGCCTTGCCGAAGCCCAGATTCACCGATTCCGCCTGCGACTGCAGGCGATCCCGGTAGCGGTAGGCGTAGGCCGCGGGGCACTTCTCCATCAGGGTGCTGGAGGAGTGCGAGAGGTAAACCACATCCTCGGCCACCGGCAAGGTGGTCACGGATGCCTGCGGCGCAGATGCTGCGGACATACTCATTCCTCCTCAGTGGTGGTGGTTGGCGTGGACTTGCGGGTGCTGCACAGCTCCCGATAGGTCACCCGTAGGTGCTCTGCCGAATCGAACTGCGCGGGCAGCGTGACACCCTTGCTACGCGCGCGGGCGATCGCCTGACGCACCAGGGCCGGCTGCAACTTGTCCCCGTTCAGAGCGGTATCGCTCGGTTCGGGATCAGTGGTTGCCGCCGGTGCCGCTGCCGGTATCGGCTGTGATGCCGCCGGCACGGCCGAGACGGGGGCGGCAGCGGCAGACGGGGACGACGTGTCCGAGCTTGCCGGTACCTCCTTTGCATCGGCCGGGACCAATGCCTCGGCCTCAGCCGTGGCGAGGATCTCCTTTGCCTTCGCAGGCAAGTGTGCCGTGCCGCTGCCGATGGCAACCGCCGAAGCGGTGGCGGCCTTCGGTGCAGCCCTCGGTTGAGCGGGAGTCGCTACCTCGATCTCGCCCGAGGCGCCGGGCAAGCCCAGTGCCTCGTACAGCCGCCCCCGGGCCAACGTCTCGCCTTCCTGGTGGGAAGACAGGCTGTTGATGACCTTGAGGTAGCTGGCCGTAGCCAGCGTGCGGTTGTTGGGGTCGATCAGCCGTGCGGTGAACTTCACGGTCGGCTGGTTGGCCATCCGCTGTCCGCCCTGCCCGTCAGGTACGAGCGTGTCGGGGTCGGGCAAATCGAATGCCCCGGGTTCGGCGACCACGTCGATGCAGTAGCCATCGAGCGGTGAGAACTTCTCCAGCACATACGGCGTGCGCTGATGCACACCGAAGGACTGAACGGGTACGCCGTCGCGAAGCACCGGCTGGCCGGAGCGATCATAGAGCGAACGAATCTCGCCCTCAGCGGGGGTGATGCCTGCGAACAGGCCGCGGGTAATTTGCATGGTGATCTCCTTGGTCGAGCCCAGGCGAACCTGGTGTCCTTGCTCGACTGCGTGTAATGCCCGGACAGGCGTAGGGGGTAATGAGTCAGAAGTTCACGGGGTCGAAGTGCGTGTCGAATGCGTCCGCCGGGAGGCAGGCCGCACGCTTGCGTGTTGCCTCGTCATCCTTGCCGTCGGCGTGCGACGGACGGGATGGCCGCAGTGGCGCGCGCCGGCCGGTGTGCTGCGGCCGCTGGGCCTGGGCACGTGGTTCCGGTGGCGACGCCTGTCGCTGGAGCGACGGCTCGGGGGGCGGCGCGGCCTCAGCCTTGGGTTCCTGGGGAACCGGCGGCTTGACCTCCTCCTCGGTAGGTGCCTCCACGAGCACGTTCACCGTGTGGGCACGGATGAACTGCCAATAGCGGCGACCAGCGGGGCCGTCCTCTTCGTCGACGAGTTGCTCGCCGACGATCAGGACACGAGCGCCCTTCTTCAGCCTCTCCTCGAAGTAGGTATGCCCACCTTCGGATGCACTGAATTTGACGTTGAACCAGGTCACCCTGGTACGGACGTCCCTACCGACGCGGTAGGACTTGCGGCAACCGATCCGAAAACGGCATCGGACCATCGGATTGACGTCGTCTGGCGACGGCGCGAGGAACTGTGCATCCTCCTTCAAAACTCCGGAAATGGTGTGTGTGTTGGTGTCATTGATCGCGGTCATGGACCACTCCCAATCGGTCGGTGGCTCGTCTTGCGAAGAGCGGATGGTCTCTGCCGTCCCAGTAGAACAGCCCTGGTGACGACGAGAAGGTGATGCGGGAATTGAAGGCTCCCACTGACCTTTTTTGTGGCGATCGCCACGAAAACCTGTGTTCGACAACTCCGCTCCTCCGCCGCGCACCCATGCGCGCATGGAAAAACACCCGGCAGGGATGACCTACCGGGTGTCTGGGTCAAGCGTTGCGCCACGCGTCATGCGGCGGGCGCCATCGGTACGGTCTCGCGGATGTTCTCCATGAAACCGGCGCGACGCGCCCAGCACATGATCGCGCCCGGCTCGATGCTCTTTTCCGAACGGCGGATCAGCTCCTCTGCCGTCGGCCGAGCAAGCCCATTGCGGCGCTCGTTGTCTTGCGAAATGACCATGATGTATCTCCGTCGGTTGAGGGGCCAAGTCCCCTCCCAAACGGCCGCAGCGCAGCGGTTTGGGAGGAGACTTGACGCCTCAAGACGAGGGAAAGGGATCAGCCCGGCCAAGGGACACACGGCGTACCGTGTGTCCCGGAGTGGGTGGGTTACTTGCTGCAGTTGTCGACCGGCGCCACGCCGCTGGCTGCGGCATCGACGCGAGCGTCGATGGACGCGGTGCCCTTGGCGTAGGACACGAGGCTGATCGTGCAGGAAACCTGATGATCCGCGAGGTCGCGAGCCGCCTTTGCACCGTGAACACCTTTTCCCACGAGTGCAACGACGAACAGACCGAACGCAATACCGATGATGTAACGCATGGTGAGCTCCAAACCCGCTGTGCCGATCGGGAAAAGAAAAAGACCTCCCCGTGGCACGTCGGGAAGGAGAGAACTCCCCGAGCGCACATGCGTATCCCGAAGGATGACGATGCACCCTCGGGGTAAAAGAAGACTGCGCAGACGTCGCCGTGATGAGCGCGCTGCCCGAAGGCATGATCTGCGGAGGTGTTGCATGCCTGCGGACGCCGGTGACCAGAGGTCACGTCGGGCAATACGCGAGACAGGAGCACACCACGATCCACGCAACACCATCCGGAGCTGTCCGGGGTGCGAGGATCGAAGTACATACGTCGGGGGTCACGTCATTCCCGTAGGAATGGGCGCACACACGCACACGTATGGCTGGCGAAGGCCAGGCTTTGATGGCAGCGGAGGCTGCTAGGGATCGCGCACGCTGGAAGCAGTGGCGAAAGACGTCGGCGCGATGGCCGTGAGTTGGATCAGAGACCTGTGTCGGGCACAGGAGCGGTCGGGATTAGAGAGTGGACCTCGTCACTCTATCGAGACATGCAAAGCATGCTCGTCAAAACGATGGCGTCAGGTTATGAGGTGAATCGCGGCGCTGTCAAGGCCTTTCGTGCGTGCGGTGAAGGGTGCGACGAAATCCTGCACGCAGCGTCCCTGGGTCCCTCGCCGACACTGGAAACGGCGTGGGGAAATGCGCCCGATTTGCGCCGGCGCGCCGACATCGGCTCTCGACAATGGCCCTACCCTAGCCGAGGAGCACCCTCATGAGTACCGAGCAAGCCCAGGCGCCAGCGCCTGCCGAGACCGCACCTGCGCGACCCACGCTCGATCGCGCCGCCGCCGCGGCTGCCAAGCGCCGCCGTCGCGAGGAAGAAGCCACCTGGCGGCCGGATCACTCCACGCCGTTTTGGATGTACCAGCTGAACCTGCAGACCGACAAAGCGGCCTACGTGTACCACATGGCCCTGGTCAAGGCGCAGCAGTCCCTCTACTTCTTCTACCACACGCTGCCGGACAACGTGGACGTGGTGGCTGCCGCCGAGAAAGACATCAACAGCCGCTTCGAGCTGATCGAGAAGCAGATGGGTGACGAGCTGGCACGCATCAAGGCGCTGGCCGACTCCGTGGCCGCCACGCCACCGACCGCGTACACCAAGGTGGAGACGTTCCAGGTCGCCATGTACACGCCCGAAGCCCGTCGCTTTGCGAGCATGGTCGAGACCTTCGACCAGCTCGTGCAGACCCTGGATGTGCTGTGGTTCGCCGCGGCGATCAATCGGCGGACGAAGAGTCAGCTGGTGCAGCAGTACCGCAACCTCCTGGTGGCCTTCGCTCGGGAGATCTACGTCAAGAGCCGGCGTGCCAAGAACGCCGTACGCGCCAACCGCATGCTTCGCGATGCCGAGCGCATCGAGCGGGCCAAGGCCAAGATCGACGGCATCAGGCTGCCGGAGGCTGACGCAAATGCCGAGGCCCAGGAGCTGGCTGCCGCCTGATGCTCAACGCCGCGCAGGAACAAGCGGTTCGGATGCAGGGGCATTGCCTGGTCACGGCATGCCCCGGTTCCGGCAAGACCAAAGTGCTTGAACACCGCGCGGCTCACCTCCTGTCCGAACCCGACGCCAACGTGCTAGGCGTCACCTTCACTGCCGAGTCGGCAGCCGAGCTTGAGCACCGCATCCGCCAGCAGGCGCCGCGCGCCGGCCGCCGCCTCCTCACCGGCACGTTCCATGCGCTCAGCCGCAAGATGCTCATCAAGGCCAACGTCCGGTTGCGCCTCATCAACGACTTCCAGCAGACCGACCTCCTGCGGCGCGCCTACCGCGACGCGATGGATCCGAGTCTGCAAATCAGCTTCGACGATGCGCGGGCGTACATCGACCGGATCAAAGCCCAGGTCGACCCAGTGCTACCCAGCCACGATCTCGAGCCCTGCGTCGACGTCTACCTGCGCTATCAGGAACTGCTGCGGCAGAGCGGCTCAGCCGACTTCGCCGATCTGATGCTGCTGGCGGTGCGCGGCATGCGCGACGGCAGCGTGCCGGCGTACAAGGCGAAGTTCATGCTGGTGGACGAGTTCCAGGACACCGACGCCGTGCAGTTCGCGTGGATCCGCGAGCATATCCGCCAGGGCACCGCCGTTACCGTGGTCGGCGACGATGACCAGTCCATCTACGAATGGCGTTTCGGGATGGGCTATCAGGGCATGGAGGACTTCCGCCGCCTGACCCAGGCCGCGCACGTGAGTCTGGACACGACTTACCGCTGCGCGCGGGAGATCATGGATCCGGCGGCGCGGCTGATCGCCTTCAACACAGAGCGCGTGCACAAGTCGCTGAACACAGCCAACCAGACCAAAGGCTCAGTTCAAGTGAAGCCCTTCGCCGACAAGGAGGAAGAGCGCTCGGCCATCGCCCAGGCCATCGTCGCCTCCGGGAAGCCGGGGGACTGGGCAGTGCTTGCGCGCACAAATGCCCAGCTGGAGTTCGTCGAGCAGTTCATCGCCGGTCGCCTGCCGGTGATTCGCTCCGGCGGAACGTCGTTCTGGGAGCTTCGCGGGCCGGCCATGTACCTGTCGCTCTGCCGCGCGCTGTGCAACGGCGCGATGGGCGACCTCGACCCCGTGCTCAAGCGCTCCGGCATCTCCGAGAGCCGCATCGAGACCATGCACGCGGAATACCGCAGCCGCGAGGCCGGCGCCGTTCAGCGCTTCCTGGCGGCCAAGAAGGGTGGCTCCTCAAAAGACCCCGAGGATCGTCTGCGCATCCTCATGAACCAGTGGCGTTCGATGCTGGCCAGCGGCGAGACGAACCTGGCCCTACACGGGATCGCGCACTACATGAAGACCAGCATTCGGCTCTACGAGCGCGACCGCAAGCCGGAGGACCAGGTGAAGGATGACCTGCGCATGGACAACTGCGCGGCGGCCCTCGCGCGTATTCATGGCACTCTGCACCAGCGCCTGCTCCTGCTCCAACAGGAGTCGAAGAAGACCGGCGAGGCCGTGCGGCTCATGACCTTCCACTCGTCCAAGGGCCTCGAGTTCCCGAACGTGTGGATCATGGGCTGCGAGGAAGGTGTGATTCCCTCCAGCAACAGCCCGCTGGAGGAAGAGCGGCGCCTGTTCTACGTGGGGATGACGCGTGCCAAGAGCCACCTTTTGCTCTCCTACGTCATCAACGAGAAGGCGCCGCCGTCTCGTTTCCTCAAGGAAGCTGACCTCCTCTGACGGCGGGACTGGCGCTCACCACCCGTACCTGCAGGCGATCGCTGCGCGCAATACCGATCATCGCGCGCGTGCCGGGTGATTCCCCGTCCCAGAACGCCACCAGGTGCGACGCCAGGAAGCTCATGTGCTGCTTTCGGATCACGCCGGCGGGGCGACCGTACCGATCCCACGCGGCTGGCACGCGTATCAGCTCCAAGCCTCGATCGGCCGCGCACTGCTCGCCCAACTTGTCGGCGCCCGCGGTCCGCCTCCTGTTGTGGTCTCGCGGGCGACCCGCCGTCGTGGGCGGGTCACCGTTGGTAACGGAGCGTCAGCGTGAGGCAGCCTGGTGCGGCGGAAAGAACAGCGCAGACCCGCGACGCCCTGGGTGCGCCACCACCGGCGCTAGGCGCGCTTCGCGAAGTGCGCGATCGCCAGCCACAGGGCGGCGCTGATGCCCACGATGATTACCGGTGCCGTCATCGGGTGAATGCGCATGGGCGAGAGCAGCAGGAGAAGGGAAAGGAGCGGCAACGTCACCATGGCGTGTCGCGCGGCGACGTAGAGCGTGGGAGACGCCATGCCGAACGTCAGTGCCTTGACCTTGCGCATGACGACGCCGTCGACGGCGCAGGGGATGGCCACCACCATGGCGAACTTCCACCACAGCCCCAGCACGCAGACGCGAACCAATAGCTGGTACAGCAGTGACCACGCAACGTTGAGGCGCGCTGCCGCCCACTCGCGCACGGGCTTGATGAGCCGGTTGATGCCTGCATCGCCTTCGTCGTGCTCCACCCCCGGCGTGAAGATCTGGTAGGACGCCTCGATCACGCGCGAGTTGACGAATGTCGGGTACCAGACCGCCTTGGCGGCAGCTTCGGCTTCGCCGGCTGCAACCACGCCGAGCACGGCCTGCGTGCCGGCCCGCTCCAGCTGGATCTCTCGCTCGATCCAGCCTTCCTTTACCAGGGCAAGGTAAAGGATCGCCCAGATCGTGATGAACATCAGGCCCCACTTCCACAGGGTCAGCTCTCGGCCGGTGGCTGTCGAACTCACGCTGCCTCTCCCAGTTGATGCTCAACCGTGCGCGGGTGCGCGTCGCCGCCGACATAGCGCATGTCACGGGGATTGAGGATGCGGTACGCAATCGTCGCGGCGAACCGGCGAGGACTGTAGAGCTCGTAGGCAGAGCCCTGCAGCACCCGCACACTGGCCTGGCCGTGGAGATCCATCCACTCAAGCAGCGGAGCGTCGGTTGTTGGATTCCACCGTTCCTCGGCGGTCCCGATCTCCAGCTCGAGGAGGCGGCTGATGTTCGCTACGAGGTGGGAGACGAACAACGCGACGGCGACGTCGCCGTTCGAGCCGGATGCGACCTGCACCGCATCGCGCAGGCAGTACTCGGCCAAGCTGGTGCGGGTGAAAGGGTAGACCACGCCGGGTGGCACCAACCAGATCAGGCGAAGCGCCGCTTCGTGGATCGTGGGGACGCGCTCAAACAGATCCCGGGCCACCTCGGACATGCGCAGGCTCGACATCAACGCGTCCAGCAACGCCGCCGCTTCCTCGGGTGGTGCGATCGCCCGTGGGGCGGTCTTTTCCTTGGTTTCCATGAGGTCTCCTTACGCGGCCGCCTTGGGCGCGAGTTCATCATTGAGAATGGGAATACGCCCCTTGAGCAGCCGCCCGCCGCTCACCTGGGCGAAGAACTCGAGGTTGGGTAGGCAACCCAGCAGGTCAGGCGACACGATGGGCACCTCGGTCTCCTTCATCGCCTCCGTCAGCTTGTAGCCGAACGCACCCGGGGTGTCGGACTTCGCATCGGTTGCCTGCGAGTACTCGATGTGGCGCACCATCGTCTGCGGGAACGTCTCGGAGACATATTCCTGCGTTCCGCCGTCGATCGTGCGCAGCACGATCTTGTTGTTGAGGTTGCCAAGCACCATGCGGGCCTTCGCCTCGCTGCCGACCTTGGCCGAGAAGTCCGCGAAGGTCTGCGTGGCGATGACCAGTCGGATCTGCGAGCCGCCCGCCTTGTTGAGCAGCTGGATCAGCTTGTCCGAGCACAGCTCGGCCGCTTCGTCGATGATGAGGGTGACCGGGCGCAGCTTCTCCTTCGTGGAATCCTCACGCTGCGGACCCACCTCTCCCTTGGCCGTCAAGAACTTGATGAACTCGGCATTGTCCTCGTAGTTGTAGCGGTCGCCCGACACCGACGTCATGTCGGAGATGAACATCGAGCCGATTGCCGAGGCCACCATCGAATCGGACAGGCTGTCCAGGCCCAAATAGCAGACCTGGCCGTTGCGGATGATGTTGGCGAAGTTCGTGATGGGCCGGCGATCGTCGAGGTTGCTGGTATCCGGCGAGAGCAGCTCACCCAGCGATCCGGCCGTCAGCATGGTGAGCACAGGCGTAAGGCTCGCGGTCATCTTCTGCTGGTGCGAGCGATCATGCTTGAGGTCGCTGAGAAGACCCTCGATCACGCCGCTCGGCGCCACACGCTGCACGACCGACAGGTAGTAGTTGTCGTACGCCACCGCCAGGCTCTTGTCGTCCTTGCTCGCCTTCAGGAACTGCGAGGCATCCTTGCGCCAGTCCGGGATGTGCTTGTCGAAGTGCGCTTCGCATGCGCGCGCCACGAGCCATT
The DNA here is from genome assembly GCF_058789735.1 of Rhodanobacter sp. FW106-PBR-R2A-1-15. Lineage (NCBI taxonomy): Bacteria > Pseudomonadati > Pseudomonadota > Gammaproteobacteria > Lysobacterales > Rhodanobacteraceae > Rhodanobacter > Rhodanobacter sp. FW106-PBR-R2A-1-15. Next base: position 176,053 of record NZ_JBYTEM010000002.1, read on the forward strand.
CCGGGCCATTGTCGACGAAACGCTTCAGGAGACGCAGCGTCGGCTTGGCGTTGAGCATCAGCAGGCCTTCGATCAGGTTCGTCAGAATCATCCACGAGTGCGCCGTGAACGGGTCGGCACCGGTCTCAGAGGGGATCAGGGAGGCGATGCGCGTGGCCAACTCGGTCGCGCGGTTGAAGTTCTTGAGCGGATCGAGGCGCCAGCTGTGCTCCGGGAACGCCGGATGGAAGAAGACGAAGTCGTTGCCCTTCTTCTGGCGCAGGCATGCGTGGTACGCGGAGGTGGCCAGCCCCTTGTCGCCCTTCGGGTCCCAGATCAGAACCGCCTCGCTTCGCGCTACCGCCTGGTGGATGATCGTGTCCAACATGCGGCTCTTGCCGGCGCGCGTGGTGCCCACGAGGAGCGTGTGACCGGCCGTGTGGGAGATTGGGATCGAAATCCGCCGTTCGTTGATGGCACCGAGCCCATGAATCCAGCCTTGCCCCACATCTTGATCGACTGGCGGCACCAGCATGGCGGGATCGCGCCGGCGGATCATGTGCGTCATCTGGGCTTCGGCCTGCCCCCAGGGGAAGCCGTAGCCGAGGAAGATCTCTTCCTTTCGCGTGGCGATGATCTTGTCGAGCTGGTCGCGCGACATGAAGGACAGCGGCACCCCTGTCAGGTGTTTCTGGATTCGGTGCATGCGCCATGCGCGCCGGCCGCGCAGCGTAGCCATAGCAAAACAGAACAAGGTGAAGGCGACGAAGACGGGGGCGCGCAGGTCCGTCGAAAGGCCCATCAGCGCGGTGATGACGCCGGAAGCGCCCCATGCGGCGGTCGAGTAATACTCGTAGATCGGCCGGAACGGATCTTCGAAGCTGAATACCGCAGCGCTCATCGGGTGATCTCCTGGACGGAAACGTTGGCTGCGGCGGCTTGCTGGTCGAGCGCCTCGTTGTAGGCGGTGTTCATCTGGAGTGGCGTCGTAGAGAGGTCGCCGCCGGCGCCCGGACCTCGGCTATCGACCAGGTAGGCGTTCTCTGCACCCATGAGGTGCAGCTGGAAGATCGTCGACACCAGACCGTGCTGTTTGGCGAAGTCGCGCGCGAGCTTCCGCCACACGGCCGGCTCGGCCGCCTCGGGCGCGATCATGCGTTCGCTGAGCAGTTTGTGCGCGTACTGACCGAACGCCAGGCGGAAGTGCGGACTGTCGGCCGCCTCCAGAGCGGACTTGCTGCGGATCTGCGCGGAGGTGTGTGCGCCGATGTACGGGCCGAGCGGAAAGATCGCAGTCGCGGCCCCCTGCCCGGTCGGTACCACCAGCGGCAGCAGCAGTCGCAGCGCCTCGGTCACCTGCGTCGAGAACCGGATGGCGTTGACCGTCGCTTCTCCGACTCGGATCTCCACGGTGCCGCGTGTCGGCGTGCGCGGATCGCGCACGATCCAGCCCAGCTTGTCCCAGATGGCGTGCAGTTCCGCCGGCGGGATGCCCAGCCCATCGACGGCCTGGCGGAAGCGTGCATGCAGGTGGCCGTCCTGCTCGAAGACGTCCCTGCCCTCCTTGAGCTGTCCTTGCTGGACGCGGTTTGCCATGGCGACCAAATACAAGCCACCGGGTGAGTGGCCACTCTGCTCAAACCAGGCCTGCGCCTGCGCGGCGTTTGCCGGGGGCCAGTCCTTCGCGGCTGCATCCGCGCGAGCCTGCTTTAGTTGCTCGTCGCGTAGGTCGCCTTCGAGCTGGCGATTGCGCAAGACCACCGTATCCTCCGGCACCGCCGGCGCGGCCGGCGCGGCCGGCTCAGCGGCCTCTGGCTCCTCGAAGCCATCCGCCGGCTCCTCTGGCAGTGGGAGGTTCGCGCCGAGTTCGGCACGATCCTTCTTGGCCCCCTTCTTTTCACCTTTCGCCGTTGCGCGCGGTGCCGCCGTACGAAGCGCGCCGGGGTCTGCCGACTCACCCGAGGCCGTCGACGAGGCGATGGGCGCAGGCGTCGCGGCGAGCGGATCGGCGGCAGGCGTGGTGCCGGCGGGCGGCGGCGAGCCGGCCGGCGTGGGGCCAGCGGGAGGCTCGGCCGATGGGGTGGAACCCGTTGTCGCCGCTGGCTGAACCTCTGCCGCCGCGTTATCGGGTGCGGTAGGCGCGGCCGGCGCGGGTGTTCCGCCGACCACATTGCCCTTGGGGTCCAGTAGCTGCACATGCAGCGCAGCCGGCGGGACGATGGCGTTCGGGATCAACTCCTCGCGCGTGAACAACATGCCGGTGACCGGCACCTGGATGGACTGTCCGCGGTCGGTGACCGTGACGTGTGCCTGCCAGGTCATGTACGTGGTCCCGTCCGCCTGGACGTTCGGTTTGAGGAAGCCGTGATCGTTCAGGATCTCCAGCACCTTCATCGGCTCATTGGGGATCGACGTCTCGCCGGCATCGCGCAGCGCCTGGATGGCCTTGACGGCCACGGCGGGGAACGCCACGAGTAGGCCTTCCGTGGTGCGGTAGATACCGGCGTCCACGCTGTTGACGATCCACTCGCCGATCTCGATCTTGTCGTGGATTGCCCGAACGATTCGGGCGGCGACGCCGCGGGAACCGCCCTGCCCGCCGGCGGCCTGGCGCGTGCGGGCATCCTGGATATCGCGGGACACGCTGGCGCTGTCGGCGCTCTTGATGATCGCCGCCAGAGGGTTGCGCGGATCTGAACTCCCGGAGAGCGCCATCATCATGGCGTCCACCGCCTCCTGGCCGTTGTAGTCGCCCAGCCAGTCCATCGTGGTTGCAGGAACGATCCGGTAGACCAACGCGGGCGTGAAAGCCTCGTGGCGCTTATGGCGCGCGCCGGGTCGCCAGTGGATCTGGTAGTACTCCAAGCGATGTTGTTCGATCCACGCGTAGAGCGAGCCGGTGTGCGGGTTCCACAGGAGATCGCCGGTACCGTCGATCGCGCCGACGTCCACGAGGGGCTTGCCGGTGTCATGCAGCATCGCGCCAAGCATGGCCGCGGCGCGCCAGCGGGGTTCGAGGTGCTTGCGCGTCGAGGGCGGGTGATCGAGGGCGAATACGGCGGACTCGCACTTGAGCGCGGCGTAGAACGCGCACTCGATCCCGTGTCGCAGCAACCCGCCCTGGCCGCAATGGTGGTGCGCCTCGGAGGCCGGCAGCAAGTGGACGTAGGCGGCGTAGGACTCGATCGCCGGCAGCAGCAGCTTCTGGAAGTCCTCGTGAGACATGCCCGAGGCGCGCTGCAGATCGTCGATCAACTCGCGCTGGCTCTCCAACAGGATGGCCGGCGGTACCGCCGGCACAGCCTGGCCCTTGTCCGGGTAGCTGGGGATCGGTGCGCCGTTGAAGAGCGGTGCGTTCGTCGGTGGTGTGAAAGGAGTGACCGGCGTCGCAGCGGCCGGCGCCGGCGGGGGCGGCGCGACGAACGGAGCCGGCGACGCCGCGGAACCACCGAAGAACTTCCTGATTGCCTGGAACACGCTTTCACCCACGTTGACCCACGTGGGCTCATTGTCCGAGGACGACACGGCGACCCGCAGGCGAAAGAGCCGGCTGTTACTTGCCGGTTTTGGCTTCCGCCCGCAGCTGGAGGAGCAGCACCGGGTCCTCGATCTCGTAGTCGCCCGTGCGACCGGTGGGCGCGACCAGGCCGCGCTTGGCCAGCTTACGCATGGCGCCCTGCACGCTGCTCGTTTTCACTACCTGCCCGGGCACGCGTTTCGACATGAAGGCCAGGCCGTCGGCGCCGTAGACGCTCGGATGATTCGGTTCGGCGAGCAGCGCCAGCACTGCGTGGTCGAGCGGCCGCAGTCCGTCGAGGGCGATGTGCGCGCCAGCTTCCTTGCGGGCGGCTTGCCAGGCGGCCAGTGCCTTGGGCACGTTGCCGTCGTTTGCGATCAGAAGGGTCAGCACCAGCTCGTTGAGGTACTCCGGCGTACCGCCCAATGCGACGAAGGCCTCCCGCAATGCCTTTCGGCTGACGCGCGCGCGCGAGCGATCGGCGAGGAAGGCAAGGCGATCGTCAACGAACGCCGTGCCCAGCGGCGGCAGCAGCAGCGACATGGCCGATTCGAACAACGGCGCGCGCTGGACGCGGAACATCTGGTTCAATCCATCGCGGGACGAGCCGGTGTAGAAGACGAACAGGTTGCCGGCGAGTTTCTGGATCGCCGTTCGGAAGGCCGCGACGAAGTTCTCGCGCTTCACGCCGGCCAAGGACTGGACCTCATCCAGGACCAGCAGCGTCGGCTTGCCGTCCACGACCGCGGCGAGCGCGTGAGCCAAGCGGTTCTCCAGTGCGTCTTCGGCCTCGAACCCCACCGGCACCATCGTGGCCTCCAGGTCCGCCCCCGGCGTCTTCGCCCGAGCCTTGACCTTGGCCAGCTTGAGTTTGCGGCGCCAGCCGGACCGCTGCCTCTCCAGCTCGGCCTCCAGGGCCTCCACGAGGGCCAGGTCCGGCGCGTCGCGGCGCGCCCACAGGTCGATGTAGATGGTCTGCCAGCCGAGGGTCTCGCGCGCGAACGGAAGCAGCTCGTGCTTTACGAACGAGGTCTTTCCTTGCCGGCGCGGCGCGAACAGGGTGACGCCTTGCTTGAGCCCGCTGCTATAGACCTTGGCGACGTCCTCCAGCAGGCCAGTGCGCGGGAAGTAGGGCAGATCGACGCTGATACCCATGGCGATTAGCTCCTAATATACAGGCGATGGCTAATTATACACGTTCGTATAAAGCTGGCTAAAACAGAAAAAAAGCCGCCCCCCGAAGGGGACGGCCGCTTTGCCCGGCGCCGGAGCGGGAATCAGAAGATGCCGCTTACGCTTTGGGTCAGGCCCGCGATGATGACCGGCTCGGCGTCCTCCCACTTGAGGTTTACCTTGTTGGCAGACGAGAGAATGCGGGTGCGGTAACGCTTGAAGTTGGTGGTCTCGTCGTAAGTCACGCGCTCGTCGCCCGAGCTGCCTTGCGCGAGGTGCTGCTCACCGTTGACGTGGACCGCACTGTTGGTGCGCTCGGAAATCTGGATGTCCACGATGGCCGAGAAATAGACGTCCTTGACCATGGAGCCGGCGATGAAGTCCGCGGCGCCGGCGGCCAGGCCAATGGCACCGATGCCGCGACCGCCGATGTTGCCATTGAGCGCCGCGGCCGCGGCCATGCCCGTCAACGCGCCGTCGAGCGGCGAGCCGAAGCCACCGCCGAAGCCTGCCTGGGAGGCCGTCTGGCTGCTCTGGCCCACCTGCAGCACGTTGGCCTGCAGCATGAAGTGGGCCTCGTCCGGGTTGGTCACCACGCGGTAACCGCGCCGCTCGATGGCCGACTTGACCTGGGCATCGAAGGTGAAGTTGGGCTTGTCGGTGGTATTGCGCACGTCGACATAGACGGTCTTGTCCGCCGTCGGCGTCAGGAAGACGCTCTCGGACATCTTGTTCTGGACGACGAGCTCGTGCTTGCTGATCGCCACCTGCGTTGCCGCGCAGCCGCCGAGGGTCAGGAGCGCGCCGAGCAGCGCAATGGAGCCGAGGATCTTCATGGTGGTTCTCCCTGTGGTTTTTAGATGGATCAGCTCGCCGTGGCGAGTGGTGGTGGTGGTGGATTGGGTGCCCGCGGGGCGTTCCGTTGCCTCGCGGGCGATGTGCTTCCAGCCGGCCCTCCCTGGACACCTGTGCCGATACCTTCGCCGTCATCGACGGCGGCTCCTGCCGCGAGTCGATGCCGTGCCCGCTCCGAGTGGGCACACCTCCTTGAACCTCCCTGTCTTGCCGGCCTGCGCCGCTGGGCGTCCTGCCCACGTTCAAACCTTCACACGCGATTCGGGGGTCACCAAATCACGACATGTTCTGTCGGCCTGTTAGTTCTGCCCCCGGATGCGGGCCATGGATGTCTGGACCGTGGTGCTGCCCAACCTCGCGGCGACCTCGTACCACTGGTAGGCGCGCAAAGGGTTCTGTTGGACGCCGCTAATGCCGTACTCATTCAGCGTCCCAAGGTTCTCTGCCGCGGTGCGGTTGCCTTGGTTGGCCGCTTGCACGAGTAGCTGGATCGCCTGGTTCGCGTTCTGGGTGACGCCCGTGCCGTTCAAGTACATCGTGCCCAGGTTCGCCAACGCCGCCGAATCGTTGAGGTCGGCCGCGCGCCGGAACTTCTCCACGGCCACGCGATAGTCGCCGGCGCTCACCGCCTGCAAGGCCTCGCGATTCAGCCGACTTGCATCCAGCGCGACCGCCGCTGGGTCTGCCGCGGCGGTCACTGGCGCCGGCGCCCGCTCGGCCTTCGCCACCGGGGCGAGCTGCGTCGACACCGTCGAGCGGGAGGCCATCAGCTCCGCACGGAGCGCAGCGATCTCAGCATCCCTGGTCGCCAGCTCTCTGCGCAGCTCCGCGATCAGCGCGGAGTCCTTGGCCGACGCCGGCCTATGGGGCGACACGGCGCGCCGGGCGTGCGGCGCTGCCACAGTCTTGTGGGTGGGTGCACGACGGACCGGCGCCGGGCGGCCAGCGTTGTGGATCTTCGCGGCGGGCTTCGTAAGCGAGACAGCACTCGGGGTGGCGGACACGGGCGCCGGCGCCGCGCCATGTGCCGTGTGGACAGGTGTGGGACTCGGTCCCGGCGCGCCGCCAGCATGGAAGGCATGCACACCATCCAGTGGATCGGTGAACATCACCGCCCGCATGATCTCCAGGCGCGTCTCGGCACGAGCCGGACGCGGTAGGACAGCAGGGAGGGCAAGTAGGACGGCGAGCGCCAGGCGCGTTGTGGGCATTGCGTCGATCCAGAAGTCGCAGGACCGTGCAAGGCTAGGCCGCCGAGATTGGCATGGCCGTTGGAAATGAGTCCGTTTAGGGCGCTCGTTTTCTCGCGCCCGTGGTTCCTCCGCCGGGACTCGAAACGAAGTGATCCCAGATCGCGGTCACGTCTTCGATCAACTCGACGGTCAGCGGCGCGCCGAACAGGAGCGTTTCGTCCGCGCCCGACTGCGTCGCTGAGTCGGCGCCGAGGTCGCCCGTGCCGCGAATGCGCAGATCGGCCTCCGCCAGCTCAAAGCCGTCCGTGGTACTGACCACCACCTCCAGGCGTTCGCGGGTCTTCGCCGACATCGGCTCGGGGCACCAGAGGTGGCAATGCCCCACGCCGCCGTTGCGGGCCACACGGCCACGCAGCTGGTGGAGGGTCGTGATGCCGTAGCGGTCAGGGTGGACGACGACGATGTCGTAGAGGTTCGGCACGGAAATGCCGACCTCGACCACCGTCGTGGTGAGCAAGATCTGCGCGCGCCCTTCCTTGAGATCGTCGATACCCGCGCGCTTGGCTTCGTTGTCGTCCTCGCCCGTCATAGCGCGCACGCGGCCCGGGTACATGGCATCCCACCGGGGAAAGGCCTCCTCGATGCTGTGCCTATCGTCGATCTGACCGGCGGCCTTGCCTTTGCCCTTCTTCTTCTTCGCGCTGTCGTCCTCGGACTCCCGCTTCGGGTACACAACCATGATCGGGCGCCCGGCGTCAATCGCCTCCTTGACGTAGGCGAACATCGGGCCGCCACTGCCTTCCCACAGATGGGTGTGGATCTCCTTCTTGGCGTGCGTCTGGCGCATCTGGAAGACCACGACCTTGCCGAAGCGAATCAGGGCCTGGGTGCGCGGGATGCACGTGGCCGACATCTCCAGCAGGTGCGTGCGCGTGGTGACGTAGTGCTCGCGCTGGGCGCGCGACCAGCGTTGCTGTTCATCGACCACCACCAGGGCGAACTCTCCTAGCGACCGGGTCAACACGGCGCTGGTGCCCACGACCACGGTCGCCGCCGCAGCGGCCGAGTCGCCGTGGCCATCGGCCACCAGGACGCAGGCGATGTCCGGGAAGATGCGCTGGAACTCCTCGGCCAGCTGCACCGCCAGCGGGTAGGTCGGGGCCATGATGAGCGTTCGCCCGCCGGCGTCGGCCGCGGTAGCCGCCAGCAGTTCGGCCACCCAGCTTTTGCCGGTGCCGACGTCGGCGGCGAGTACGGCACGCATGGCCACGGGCCGCGCCAGCTCCTCGGCAATCCCCTTGACGGCGGCGCGCTGGTCGTCGGTGAACTGTCCGGGGAAGGCGGCGGCGCGACGGCCAAGGGTGCGCAGAAGCAAGGGCGCCGCCGGCTGTGGGTCGTGACCGGACTGGGAGCGCTGGATCGCGCCAAGCGCGGCCAGTTCGAGGTAGGCGCGGCACGCATGCAGGGCATAGGCCAGCGACTTCGGCTCGTGCGTCTGCCAAATTACGTCCTCCAGAGACCATCCCTCGCAGCCCACGGCAGCGAGCAGTTGCTGTACCTGTGCGATGGGTTCCAGGTGCCGGGCCACGTAGGCCGCCGCATGCTGGACGTTGTCGGGCAGGAACGTGCGGACGATCGCGCGCGTGCGCTCGCGGTCGGCGCCACGACCGGGATACAGCGGACGCACTTTGCCCAGCCAGTTCAGATCGACGTTCTCCTTGCACGTCAGGCCCAGCTCGCCACGCCACTCCTTGCCGACCACGATCATCAACAGCTCCGCGCCGGGCAGGATGCCTTCGCCGAGTGCAGGGTCATCCCCGAAGAGCGTCACGCGCCAGCGCTCGCCCGTGGCGTCGGCCACCTGAAAGGTCACTCGCGGAATGCCGCGTCCCGCTCGGGTGGGCGCATCAACCGCGTGGACGTGCACAGCACACGGCACACCGGGTTCGACCTGGCGCAGATCAGTCAGGGGCTGGGTGAAGTCGTCGTAGGACGTGGGCAGCAGCAAGGGCGGGTGCCACGGTTTGGTGACGCCAAACGAGGAGAGCACGGCGAGCGCCGTGCTTTCGTTGTCCCGCGATTCCTTTGCCACGGCGACCTACGCCTTGAGCCTCTCGTCCCCGCCGCCGCCCCGCTCACTCTCATGCTTCGCCGGGCGGCGCCGGTTCGGAGCGCGCCGGACGAGTCCGATCAACGCGCCAACCATGACTACGAAGAGCACAACGAAAACCACAGTGGCGATTAATCGAATCATTTTCAAAACGCCAATTGACGACTACCGAATTAAACTCTACGCTTTTGCTTGCGATATTCGCTAAGCCATTGTTTTTGTTGGTCAAAACGGAATGTCATCATCCCCGAAGCTATTCCGCCCATTATCCGATTGACCATATCCATTGCCGCCGGAATAGCCACCGTTATTCTGCTGGTCGCGATTATTCCCGCCGTTTCCCCGCGAATGGTTGCCACCCTGATTCCCGCGCTGCTGGTAGCCGCCGTTGCCGCCCTGCCCGCGATGCTGGCCGTTGCCTTGCTGACTCTGCCTGCCGCGGTCCTGGCGAGCGTCGTCCGGGCGATCCTGACCGCCGCCGAGCATCTGCATTTCGTTGGCGATGATGTCGGTGGAGTAGCGCTCGATGCCCTCCTTGTCGGTGTACTTTTCCGTGCGCAACGCGCCCTCGATGTACACCTGCCGGCCCTTCGTCAGGTACTCGCCTGCGATTTCGGCCAACTTGCCGAAGATTTTCACGCGGTGCCACTCCGTGCGCTCCTGGCGCTCGCCGCTTTGCTTGTCCGTCCACTGCTCGGAGGTGGCGATGCGCAGACTCGTGATGGCCGTACCGGCGCCGGTGTGGCGCGTTTCGGGATCGGCTCCGAGGTTGCCTACCAAAATGACTCGATTCACACCGCGACTGGCCATAGGATTTTTCCTCTCGTTGGTTGGATTCGGTGTCGGTCATGGGGGCCAATCCGACACTCGCATTTAGCGTGGATCATCTTCTCGCTTCGGAAAGTTCCACCACCTTCTGAAACCGTCCATATTCCTGCCTTGCTTTCCCCTCTGCGATCACGCCGCTTTCGCGCGCGAGCGCCGCGCCGGCTTCGGTGCGCCATAGCCGTAGAACGACCACGCCACCGGGTCGATCATCATGGGTCGCGTCTGGACGTAGGGTGTCGTCTCCACAAAGTAGCCGTGGTGATCGAGCGCGCCCTTGCGCAGGAGCGTCCACAGGAGTGCGATGCCGAGTTGCGCCACCTGCTGATTGATCGGAAACTCCTGCCGCGTGATCGCTTCGGCCATCGAGCACGAAGGCTCCTCGCGGTCGGCGCGTTCCATCTGCGCCAGCTCCGGGTACAGGTCGAACACATTGGGCAATCGCTGGCCATCGGCAGGCTTGCCGAGGTGTCCGAGGCAGACCTGGCCCTGCGATGCACCGTTACCGAAGTCGAGCCAAAGTGCCCCACTCGCCTTCCGGCCCATGTGGCTTCCAATCTCTGCGCGCAGTAGTGCCTTGTCGGTGCACGTCACGAGAAGATCAGGGGTGCGGAAGTCACCGAGGCTCTTGGGCTTGAAGTAGCCGTGGCTGGCCTCCCAGTCGAATCCGAAGGCCATGTTGATCCGGTGCACTAGGCAGAGTGATTTCGGCAAGCCAATGTCGGAGGCATAGAACCGCTGGCGTCCGACGTTCGATCTGGACACGCGGTCACCGTCCGCGAGCGTTACCTCGAAGCCCGGATGCCCGAGCGCCATGACGGTGTGCTGGAGCCGGGCGAACGCCTCGGCGAAATGGCTTCCCGTGCCGCCGACGCCGACGATCATCACGCGGGGGCGGCGCGTGCCGCCGACCAACGAGGCAGGAATAGTGAAGGAACCCATCAGAGGCAACCCAAGTCGGTGAGGCGCTCGGTGTCGAGCGCAATCAGATACGGCGCGCAGACGAAACGCACCACCCACGACAGGCTCTCACGCGATTGGCAGCGCCCAAGAACGACCGCCAAATACGGGCCGGGCCGGGCGAGGTCACCGGCGTCGTCGGTGGACGAAAAGAACGCGTCGAGCGCCCCGTGGCTGTGCATGTCCACCAGCAGCGCGTCGTCCTCGAAGTCGTCGCGGTAGGTGACGTGGGCGCCGGACGAGGAGAGTGTCCGCGGACGATGGAGGCGCCAGCCGTCCTCGCCCAGTACGATTCCGCTGGCCACTTCGCTTTCGCCACCGGCCAGCGCCAGCTCGGCCAGCTTGCCGATCCAATTCCGATCCAGCCGACCGCCCGCCGGGGCGAGGAACTCGCGGCACGCGCCGTGTGGCGTGTCCACGGACGCCAGCCGCAGGCGCGCATGGAGCGCGGTGCTGCGCACTTCCAGGTACAGGCCGTCGGAGGCCACGAGCAGGCGTTTGCGGCCCACAGGAAGGTCAGGCAGCGCGCCGAAGCGCGGTACTGGCACCGTGGGGAACGCCGCCTGCAAAACTGCGTCGCGCGGATCGACGGCTGCGCTCATGCCCGACCGCCTTCGGCGATCCACTCGCCCAGCGTGACGCCGGTATCAGCCGCGCGCTTGTAGGGGAAGCCATCGACCACGCCAGCCCGCGCGCGCCAGAAGTCCTCGACGTCCATCGGGTCTTTGGCGCGGCCACGGCGAAGCGCAGCGGAGTTGTTGGAGTGCGTGAACGCCGTATCGAAGATCACGGACTCCCACTGTGGAATTTCCTCGACCGCAGGCCCAATCGGCAGCGTGGCATTGCCAGTGCACACCGACGTATCGCTGTAGATGTTGGGCAGGGTCGATTGGAGCAGGCGCGTGGTGGCATCGGGCCTGCCCTCGCCCTCGAACGAGGCGACCGACAGGCTGCGGTCGGTGACGTGGAAGATCAGGTTCGGCCAGCGCGTGACGATGACGGAGGGCTTGCCTTCGGTGTCGCGCAGGTGCATCGGGCGCACCTGCGAGGGTCGCCACCAGACCAGGCGCGTGGCATCGCAGAACAGAAGATGCTCGGGGAACACCTGCATGGGCGCCGGGTCTTCCCGGCGCGACAGCAGCAGACCCTGCACCTTGCGCTCGTCCTCCGGCGTGATGGGCCGACCGGCGCCGATCACCGGCGCGCCCTTGATGGTATCGACGCGATGGGCCGTGACCACTTCGAGGCTGTTGGAGTTTGCGCGGCAATGGAACAGCAACGCGAAGCTGGTGCGAATCTGGCCGGCGCTCCCCAAGGAGGCGTCGGTCACAGTGTCAACGAGAGGACGCGGCATCGTTGTACTCCTGAATGTAGGACAGCGCGGCGGACGCCGCTGCGACCTGCATGATCCCTTCCTTCGCCACGGCCAGAAGTTGCGCCGGGTCTTGCGCGTCGGCGGCAGCGATGAACAGGGCGCTTTCGCTCGATTCCTGGCCCAACTGCTCCTCGTACATCTCCGCCATGCCGGCGTGGCGCGAGACGAGCGCGCAGAATTGCGCCTGTCCTTCGCTGGAATACAAGACGTCCCGCGTGGCGCGGCGGCGACGCCGGGCCGACGAACGCGGCTGGTTCGGCAGCGCACCGACGATGGCGTGCAGGTGCGCCAGAAGCGCTTGCTTGGCCGCGTCGCCAACCAATGCCGCGTCCCGCGCGCCTGCATCCATCGCACGCGCCGCCCGGTCATGCTTGCTGTGGCGCAGGAAGGTCACCGCCACGTCGGCGAACTCCTCGGGAGGAAACCAGCCAACCTCGTCCATCGCGCTTTCGAGCGCCTCGGGCTCGAAGTGCGGCACGTCGCCTTCCCAGGTCGCCGTGCGACCCAGGTCTTCCAGCGTCTCAGTGAGCATCCCGCCCATGTAATGATCGGAGTCGCCACTGGCCACCAGCAGGAGCGACTTGGCCGAGACCTGATCCCACGCATGGCAGAGCGCCGCATAGAACGCCGGCTCGGTCGCCGGATCGGCGATCAGATCGACGCAGGGCCAACCGTCCGTGATGGCGACCACGCCATCGCGGTCCTTGCCCTCGTCGAACAACTGGTCGATGCCATAGAGCTGGCTGGACGCCTCCTCAATGGCGCGCATCACCGAAGCCGGCGCGAGCGTGTAGGCGCAGCGCGCCGACTCGGGCGCCGACAACCCCATGCTGTCCACCACAGCGTCCACCAAGCGGTTCCAGCCGGTGACCACTACTCGTAGCAGGTCGGGGGCGTTCCGGCTCGCGTTGAGCGCATCGAGTTCGCCGGCCGACAGGCAGCCCTCGGACACCAGCGCGCGGCACCATACCAGCAGCCCTTCCATGGTCGAACGCGACAAAAGGCTGCGCGTGGTGACACTCGCCAGCGCCACGCCCGCAATAGTGGGCGCCTGCGGCAGCGTGGCGCAGGCGGCGAGCAAGGCCAGCACTCCGCCCTCCCCGCTTGCCAGCGCCTGTTCGACCTGACCGGGCGTGACGCGGCCGGCACGCAGGCCGTGGATCACCCGCCGCGCCGCCGCGCCGCGCGCCGTGGTTCCCAGCCCGTTGGCGAGCGGGGCGCACGCGGTGCGCGTGACTGTGAGCGCGGACTTGCTGATGCGTGGGGGCGACCAGAGCGTCATTGTCAGACCATCGGCAGGTAGGCGGAATCGACAGCAGCCGGCGCGCGTGTGGCGGCTTGCCGCGTTACCTCGAACACTGCCTTCCAGCGGTCGGAGGTGGACACGTCCTCGTTGGTACCGGCCCACTGCCGGATACCCTCGATGGCCTTCTCCGCTGCTGCCCGCTGGGCGCGCGAGGTGCGCGAGGCGCCCTTTGTGTGCACGGCGGGCTTGAGGACCGGGTAGACGAGGTAATCGCCCTCGTTGGCCGGCTCGCCGAGCGTGGCTTGCGCGAGGAAGGCGTAACTCGGGACGTACAGGGCGAGGACTTCCGACGGCGACAGGCTCGGGTCAATGTCCTCCAGCACCGTCGCGCCGAAGCGGAACCGCCGCTGCACGCGGGTAATCGTGGCCACCCCGCTCATGCCTCTTCCTCCTCGGTGCCCGCATCCTCGGTGGCTTCGATCTGGCCGGTGGAGGCCGCTGCGCTGGTGGCCTCGGTGGCGGGCGGCTGCGACGCATCGGCGGGCGCGCCAAACATGTCGCCCGTCGGCGGCGGCGCCGGCTGCGGCTTACCGGCCACCTTGGTCGGCGTCGTCTTGGCCTTGGCAGCCTTGGCCTTGGCCGCTTCCTTGGCTTCCTCTGCACGCTTCTTGGCATCGGCATCGGCTGCCGCCATGCGGGCACGCAGCGCCTCCAGCTCGTTGAGCTTCGGCTCGCGCAGCGCTTGGAACTGCGCCACCGCGTCGGCGAGCGCCTGATCGAGGTCGGCGCCAGCAGGTAGCGCGAGGGTAAAGGGCGCGGCAAGGAGCGCTTGCAGGTGGGCCAGCTCCACATCGTCGGTGTCGGCCTTGATGCCTTGCAGGCTCGGCGTCACCAGCAGGCGGAAACCGCCATCCTCGGTTGCGGTCAGTCGGACGGTCACGGCCGATTGGCCGCGCAGGACGGGTTTCAGGGCGTTCAAGAAGCTCATGGCGTTCTCCGTGGAAGGTGCATCCATTGGAGCGCGGCTCACCGCGCCCCGAAGATGCGGATAGAAACGATCAGGCCGCGAGGCGGGCCTCGGCCTTGAACTTCAACTGGCCGATACCGCAGTCCGCTTCGGAGACGTCGTCACGCTCGCCTTTGTAGACCGGCTGGTACAGCGAGCCTCCCCTGTACGCGTATAGATACACGCACTCGCAAAGTGCGCCCGCCGCCGGGATGCTTCGGTTCACCGGGATCGCCACGTTGCCGACGTCCACCCAGGACTCACCGTCGAGCATTTCGATGGCGACGCTGCGCTTGGTGGCGTGCGGCGCTTTCACGCGCACCGTGGCGGACTCGACGAACTTCACCTTGAGGCAGTCACCGTCGCCGGCGCTGCGCCCGCCGGTGTAGGGAGCCGATCCGCACTTGAACACCACGCCCTCCGCGCCGGCGGCGAGCAGCGCATCGTGGTTGGCGCGCTTGGAGGTCGGAAAGGAGAACGCCGGGCTGAGCGTGACGTGTTCGGCGTGCGGCAGCACCAACCCTTCAAGGGTCGCGTAGCGACGGCGGAAGCCCTCGCCGCGCATGTCCTCGCCGTTGAGCATCAGGAGATCGAAGATGAAAAGACGATCGCCAACCAGCTCGGCGTCGAGGATCGTTTCCCCGTTGCCCGTCAGCGCCGCTTCGGCAAAGGCGGCGACGCCGGCGGGCACGTCCAGCAAACGGCCGCGCTTGTTGCGCAGGATCGCCACGCCGGACACGCCCGAGAGCAGCGCGCGCACGCCATCGTGCTTTTCCTGCATCAGGTAGGTGCGCCCTTCGATGAGGGTGTCCAGATCGAGGGCCGAGGGCGCGGCGAGCTGGAGGTCAACGTCCAGCCGAGGGCGCGCCGGGGCGGCGGGCGCGACAGGTGCGACGGCGCTGCTCGGTGCGGGGGTTGCGCCGCTGCGGATCAGCTGGTAACCCTTGCGTTCCTTTTCCCGTACCAGCTTGTCGCGTTCGTGCTCGGCCTGAGCGAGTGTCAGGTGTTCGAACTTGCACGAGGCTGCGCCCGATGTCCCGATTCGGCCGTAGCAGGTGAACACCTTGTAGTCGTCAGCCGTGCCCGACTGCTCAAGAGTGATCTCGTAGAACTTGTAGCTCCTGCCGTTGATGCACTCAAGGCGGGTCTGAAAGGCATTGTTGGACATGGCGCGAACCTTCGTGGTGGAGACCTTTCCACCGTCTCACGCGCCCCTGCGATCCAAACTTGCGGCACGTTTTAATCGCCCCGGTACAGCTCCGTGACGAGCGCGCCGCGCGCCTGCCACCCGTCGCCGTAGACCTCGCCGTCCTGTCGGTGCAGGACGCGGTCGAGGTAGATCACCAGGTCATCGCCTTCACCCGTGCGCCCGAGGATGCGGGCCGTGTCGACTCCGGACGTGCCGCGGCGCTTGATGGAGACCCATTCCGGGCCAATGCGTACCGATCCGACGACTTCATGCTGCATGCTTCAACCTCTGGCGGAATTCATGGGAGGTCTGCCCGCGCATTGCAGACAGGCCTTGCACAAAGCGCTCGATGATGGTGTCCAGGTGGGCAAACTCCTCGTCTCCCTTCTGCGGGGCCAGGAAGTCCACCACCGCGCCCGTCGCGTCTGCCTTGAAGTCGAGCATCATCGCTTGATAGGTGTCGAGGCTCCCGGGCAGCTCCAACGTTTCGAACAGGGCGTGGCGCGTCTGCTGCGGGCGCAGCATGCGGTAGCGGGCCTGCTGCTCGGTCTTAGTGGTCCAAGAGCGCGCCGCGAAGATGCCGCGCGAGGCTTCGGGGATGTTGAGACCCGTCTGGACGACGCCCAGCGTTGCCACCATGCACGCGATGTCGCCGCGCCGGAAATCATCACCCAGTGCCCGGTTGCGCTCGGCGATCGAAATCTTTCCGTGGAACGGCATGGCCGGCACGCCGGCGTCGTTGATATGCCTGGCCAGCAGCTCGGCCAGGCCGGGGTTCTCCACATAGACAATCGTCTTGTGTCCGTCCTGGACGTGATAGACCGCCCGCTCGATCGCGTATCGCTGCTTGCTGGTCAGGCGACCGTAGGGGCCGAACCCTTCGACACCGTGCTGCGGGTAATTGCCCGCCATGAGCAGTGCGCCGATGCGCGCGAGCAGGGCGACGAGGTTGAGTTGCTTCCCGTTGTGCGCGGCGTCGGCACGCGCCGTCCGGTACCAGTCGGTGAACTCGTCCGCCACGGTCAGCCAGTAGGCCAGGTGCTCCGTGTCCCACGGCACGACGTGGTGCACGACTTCGTGCGGCGGCGTGCGCACGTAGCGCGCAACCTCGGGCTCCTGGGCCACGCGGCGCTTGATGAACGGCGCTACCCATGCGCGCAGATCGGCCAGGCCTTCGACCTTGGGGACCTCTCGCTTGGCGCCCGAGCGGAGATCTTCCGCAAACTCATTCGTGACCCATTCGGTGACCACGTGGCGCTCGCGGAAGATATCTACGCCGCGGCGCGCCGGCAGCATGCTCGATAGCAGGACTGGCTCCATGAAAGGATGAAAACGGCCGTAGGGCTGAACCGCGGTCGCGTCGCCGCCGGCCCACTCGATCAGCGGCAGCAGGTCGCGCGGCAGGTTTGCGGACGGCGTACCGGTCATGCCGTAGCGGCGGCGCGGGCTGACTGCGTGGACGGCGCGCGTCTGCGCGGAGTCGGGGTTACGCAGCAGGTGGGCCTCGTCGCACACCATGGTCGCGATACGACGGCGCAGCAGGCTCGCGTAGGTGCGGCGCGCGTGCGCCTTGTTCACCGGCATGCGCAAGCGGCTGTACGCGATGATGTTGATTCGGCGCAGGGCGGCGCAGTCGTCAGCGGACAGGATGACCTGAAAGTCCTCGGCCGGGACGCCGACCTCGTGCAGCTCGGTCAGCAGCTCGCCAACCAAGTGCGCCTCGACGCAGATCAGGTTGTGCCGCCCGCCGGCCAGGCACAGGGCGATCGCGGTGCGCGTCTTGCCCAGTGCCATCTCAAAGCCGACGATGCCGCCGCGCGCCATGAGCAGCTCGACGACGTCCCCCAGCTGGTAGGACCAGCTCGCCACCCGGTCGGCCCCAGTCGTCGCCAGACGCGCGCGGATCGCCTTGGCCACGGCGGGAAACACCTTCTCACGGCTCGGATGGACTTCCGTCCACGCG
The DNA here is from genome assembly GCF_058789735.1 of Rhodanobacter sp. FW106-PBR-R2A-1-15. NCBI lineage: Bacteria > Pseudomonadati > Pseudomonadota > Gammaproteobacteria > Lysobacterales > Rhodanobacteraceae > Rhodanobacter > Rhodanobacter sp. FW106-PBR-R2A-1-15. The sequence continues at coordinate 193,444 of NZ_JBYTEM010000002.1, forward strand.
CGGCCGCCGGCGTGCTCCGCCTCGAACGCGGCGGCGAAGGCAGGCGCATCGAGCACTAGAACTTCGCCTGTCGTGGGGTGTGTCGCGCGATAGGTGCCGCCCTCGGCGGTGAACTCCACGCATGCGCCTTGGGCGAAGACGCCCGAACCCCAGCGCAGCGGATTGCACTGGATCGCCTTGCGCGCTGTTGCACGCAGCGGCCCATTCAAGGCGACGCCCTCCACCAGCGCCATACGGCCAAGAGGCGAGCGCGCACGCGCATCCCGGCGCATGCGCCGACGCAGGTAGCCCACGATGCCCGGGTCGGGCAGCGGACGGGCGCCGGCGTCGCAAAGGACGTTTAGGAACCGATCCCACGCCGCGAGTGGGTTGTCCTGGGCCAGATAGAGCTCGAGGTCAAGCTGGCCCTGCCCGGTGAAGCGCACGCCGCGGGGGTACCGGCCTTCCTCGGGCAGACGGGGCGGGAGCTTCTTGCGGAGAAGCGCGTTCATGACCCGCGCATGGGTGAAGCCGCAGGCAAAACGCAGGTGGAGCTTGCGACCGCTGTGGGAGATCCACACCCGTCGGTCGCCCGTGACCGGCGTGGTGATCGCGGGCGCCGAGCTGTGCACCGCGGCGGACCGAAGCGTCGGGCGAACCTCGGAGGTGTTGGGGCACGACAGCGCCATCGACGGCAGCTCAGCGTCCAGCGACGGCAGCGTCAGGATGACCGGCCGATCGCCCACCGCGTCGCCGAACACGGCAACGCTCACGTCGACGTCGGTACCCTCCTCGCGAAACGATCCGGCCGGCAGGCGGAGCAACGCACGCAGGCGCCCATCATCGAGGTCCGAGCCGGACAGGTTCGCCGCATACGTGGTCGGCAGCAGTGCCACCACCACGGCGCACGCGGCCAGCGCGCGTTCCAGCGCATAGGCGTGGCTGACGGCGCTCGTGTCGGCGCCGAACTTCCCATGGGTCGTGGTGAACCCTCCCTGCAGCAGAGGGGATTCAAGGTGGATCGAGAACGGCGGATTGATGAGCCCCACGCCCCATCCCTTGGCGCGTTGCTCGGGCAGGCCCAACGCCTCCATGGTCAGCTCAAACCCGGCCGCTTCCGCCGCCGCCATCAGGGCCGCGACGCTGGGCTGGTGAATGTCGGCCCCGCCCAGTTCATGCAAGGCAGGGTCAGCGAAGCGCAGCAGGCTGCCGGTGCCGACGCTGTTATCCAGAATTGCCACCCGCGCGCCGGGCCGCCTGGACAGCGCGTCGGCCATCGCTGGCTGCGCAATGCGCCACATCAAGGCGGCTACCGGCTCTGGCGTGAAGAATTGGGACAGGTGCGCCTGGCGCGCAGAATGGAGGCCGGCCAACGAGCCGGGGCGAGCGGTGCTAGAACCAAGGCTACGCAGATCACGGAGCGGTGCGTACCAGGATGCGGAGGACAGTGCGGTTTCGGTCATGCCCACAGGCTGCCAGCGAACAGGCCGCTCCAAAGTCGTGCCGGCTTTGGGCGGTATCATGGGCGGCAAGCCTTGGTCCCTGCACATGCCCACGCGTTCCCCTGCCCAACGGCTTCGCGCCCACGTTCAAGCCAACATCCGCGCCAGCGTCGCTCGACTGCGCACGTCCGTCGTCGAGGGCGCACGGGTCGCGGAGAACCGCATGGCGTTCCTGGGCGCCATGGCGGTGGCGGCACAGCCTCTGTTCTACCTGATCTTCGGCGTGCTCTTCCCGCAGCCCTACGAGAACGCCTGGCTGCGCGCCGCCATCGCCGTGCTTGGGTTGCCGATCGTGCTTGAAGCGGCCATTGCGAGCCGTTGGCGCCGATACCTGTCCATCTACTGGCTCATCTACGTCACAGCGAGCCTCCCCCTGTTCAGCACCTACATGCTGCTGATGAACGGACTCTCCGCCGTGTGGCTGGCCTACCAGGTGGCGTGCGTCATGCTCGTCTTCATGCTGTTCGATGTGCGTGCCAGCCTGACCTCGGTGTTTGTCGGCTGCGGACTGGGCCTGCTCCTGGATTTGGTCTTCCACTATCCGGAGATCCCGTACCACACGCTCGGCCCGATCATCGCCGTGTGGGTGTTTGCCGGCGCCGGCGCGGTTATCTGCGACCTGAGCCGCGTGATCGCCTGGCGCGTGCGATCGGAGAGTCTGAAGTCGGTGACAGCCACCATCTCCCACGAGCTACGCACCCCGCTTGCGTCCATCCACCTGGCCGCCCGTGGCCTTGAACGCCACTTCCCTGAACTGCTCGCCGGCTACGACGCCGCCATCGCCGCCGGACTCATCAAGCCTCGCATGCGTGCGCGGTCCTTGGCGGTGGTGCGCGACCTGGCGAACACCGTAACCTCCGAGGCCGAGCATGCGCAGGTGACGATCGAGATGCTCCTGGCAGCCGTGCAGGTGACGAATCAGCAAGCCATGGGGCGCGTTGACGCCGGTGCCACGATCTCAGCCGCGGCAGAGCGCTACCCCTACGGATCCACCTGGGAGCGGGAGCGGGTCATGGTGACCGTCAAGCAAAACTTCACCTTCCTCGGCTGGCCGCCCGCGCTCACCAACGTCATCTTCAATCTGATCAAGAACGCGATCCACTACACGGCCAAGAAGAGCGACGCGATGATCTACGTGCAGGTCGACCGCACGGGCGATGGCCGCGGGCAGATCATCGTCTTCGACAGCGGTACTGGCATCCCGTCAGGTACCGTGCCGCTGGTGTTCGAGCGCTACGTCTCGGGTAGGGGGCGGCCCGATACGGCGCTGGGCATCGGGCTGGCCTACTGCCAAGATGTCGTGCGCCGGATGGGCGGTACGATCTCCTGCAGCTCCCGAGAAGGCATCTACACCCGCTTCACCATCACCTTTCCCATCCTTCCCGAGGACGCTACCAGTGCTGCGTAATATCCCCGCGACGGTTCCGCCGTTCTTTTTCCCGACACGCGTCCTGCACATTGACGATAACGAGACCTACCTGAAGGTCATGCGCCCACATCTGGACGTCGCGCTGGAGAGTTTTTCCTCCGCGGGCGAGGCGCTGGACCAGATCGCCGCGATCGAGGGTGCCCCCGGGGATCTGAGCTTGCTGGTGCGCCGGCGCGCAAAGGGTACCGAGGCCGAGCTGGTGCTGAATGTGTCGCTGATCCACCGGATCATGTACGACCCACGCCGCTTCACCATCCCGACCGTCGTCGTGGCCGACTACGCGATGCCGGAAATGACCGGGCTGGAGTTCCTGACGTCCTGTGCCGAGGGCCACGTCGGACGGGTTCTCCTCACCGGCCAGGCGAACAAGGAAACGGTCATCCGCGCCTTCAACGAAGGCCTGATCGACCACTACATCGAAAAATCGTCGGCCAGCGCCATCGACGACCTCTCGCTGGTCATCGACCAGCTCCAATGGCGCTACTTCTCCCGTAGGTTCGCCGCAGTCGCCCAGTCCCTGTCGCGTGAGGACTTCGGGTTCCTCTGGGATGCCCGGGCGTTCGGGGCCATCGTCGGCCTTCTGCCGTGGGAGCCCTGTGAGATGTACGTGCACAGCAACCCCACCGGGATCCTGTTCCTCGATGAATGGGCGCAGGGCGCCTTCATTGCGGTCTACACGCCCACAGCGCTGCTGGCCCTGATCCGGGCGGCCGAGCAGGCTGGCATGCCGGCCGAGGACATCTCGCGAATGGAATCGGAAGAGTGGGTGCCGATATTCCGCGAGGGGGCGAGCGGGTTTCTCGCCGGCGAGGTCAACTACGACCTGATCCCGGTGGAGGCCCTGCGCACCGCAGAGGGAACCTACCTAGTCGGTGTGCTGGAGGATCTGTCCCGCTTCAAGCTGGACCAGGTCACCTCCTACGAGGCGTGGCTGGACCAGCAGGAGGCGCAGTGATCGGGCGCGGGCCTGCTGCGCACACCGAATTGAATCGCCGCGTATCAGAGGTCTTTGGCCGCATTTGAAACGGAGGCCTTGAGCTTCGCCCGCATCCAATCGGCATCCACAAGACTCACAGCAGCGAACGATGACCCCGCGTCGTGAGGTGATGCCACAAGCAACCAGTGGTCACCCGTCCAGGTAACCTCAGACGCGCTCGCCCCAGACGGTCGGTGGGCATCATCGTCCGGCGCGCCGAACTTGGTGGTCATGGCGCTTACGATGAGGTTGAGCTTGTCGCCCTGCAGAGCACTCGCGCCGATCATGACTGCGTGATCGTCCTCTAGAGCGATCTGGAGGATGCCTGACTCTGAGCCGCCGTAGCCCTGTCCGTTGACTTGGCAAAGGACACCCGTCTTCTCAGGATGGCATTGCGCGTCGGGGTACTTCGCCGATATGGCTGCCTGGCTGTCCCCTAATTTCAGGCCCTTGATGTCGGGGACCACTTTGGCAGTGGCCGCAGTCGCGCCGGTCGCCGGTGCCTCCATGGTTTGGCCTTGATGATTCGGAGTCTTGCCACATCCAACCAAAATCAAGGCCAACCCCAGTGTAATTTCCTTGCGCATTCCCTGTTTCCTTCCTGTGCTGAGGTGCCGCAGTCTGCCATAAAACCACGGTCGCCCTTCCCGACTCACCGCATCAGCCGGAGGTTCGACCTCGTTGCGGCGCCCAGTCAGCGCCGATTGTTTGCGCGCTGCATCCACTCCGGCCTATCCAACTAGCCGCCGGCGCCGACGAACGTGCGCCGGTCGAAGGTGCCGGTCCAGATTCCCCGCTTCTTGAACTTCGCATCCGACTCTTCCGCGGTGTAAGCGCGGGTGACCTCGGTGTCGGCGATGGCCCACCCATCACCCACCAGCTGCGCGCCCAGGTCCAACAGGCCGACGACGCATTTGCCGACCATGCGGCCTAGATGATCGGTCCCTTTGTCGAAACACGCCACCTCGTTGCGGCCTAGAGCGCGTCGAAGGGCGGTCAAGCTCTGCTCCCCACAGTACCAATCGACCGAGCCGGTCCGGCACGGCACCCGGGCGTCAGGCACCGCGATGCCCCACAGCACGACTTGGCGCCCGTTCAGCACAAAGCTGTTGGCCGACACGACCGCCGGCAGCCCGACGATGGCGCCGCGCGCAGCATTGGCGCGGGTGCGCTCATTGGTGAAGTCCTCGGGTGTCTGGGGCGGCCGCGCCTGGCTGACCGGACGTGGCTGGGTCGGGGCGGGCTGTACGATGCTGTTGAAGGCGCGGCCGGCCGCGTTGGTGCCTTCGAAGCGATCCAGAAGTTTCTCGTCCGCCGCGACGACGCCAGCGTTGTCGGCCGGGGCCGGGGCCGACTCCCCGCCCCACTGCTGGTGCGCGATGAAGGCGAAGATAGCTCCGCCGGCCAGGAGGGCGGCCAGGAAAAGGCCTCGGTTCTGTGGTTTTTTGGTCTTGGCCATGCGCTTCGCTCCAGTGGTTTACGCGTAGCGTACGCATGGAGGCTCCGCAGGAATCTCCGAATCATGCTGAAATGAGCCTGTCTTTTCCGGACCAAAGGACTGGTGCCTGGGTCATCCTGTGTTCGTTACCGACGGACACCTTTGAGAGCCGAACGCATGTCCCGATCCAACCACCTTCGCGCCAAGCCGGCCGATCAATCGTTCGAGATTCGCCTGCCGGTACCCAACCCGGCCGAGGCTCACGCGTTGGCGCTGACGGCGGCCCATCTGGCGCACGCGACCCAGCTGAGCGAGATCCTGACCTCGTATGACGCCAACAAGGAGCTGGCCCAGCGACTCTCCGGCGAAATAGACGCGCTGCTGGAGCAGGCCGATGCCCAGTGGCGGGCGTTCCTGATGCGTTCGTGCGTTTCATCGGCCGAGTACGACGCCATGGATGCCATGGGGCCGCCCAATGCGATCAGCATCGACGGCGACAATGGGCTTCCGGTGGCCGTCTGGGCGTCGAGTACTCCCCGCGACCCCTCCGAATGGCCCCCAGGGCTGACGCTCGCGGTGGCCCGCCACGAGACGACCTTCATTCCTACCGTCCCATTTCGCCAAGTCGCGCTTGAGTCGCTGCCGGCGAGCGTGCAGAAGGTCCGGATCACCGACCCACGCCACACGGCCATGGCCGCGCTGGACGAGGTCTTTCGCGTCATGGCGCACGACTTGGACACTCACATCCGCGACGCGGTGCCCTCAATCGCCTGGCTCCGGCTGGCGCACCTGGTGGCCTTCTACCGGAAGGCCGCCAAGCTTTCGCGCGAGGGACTGTGCGAGGACGAGTTCCGTAACTGGGAAGAGCGCCTGGACGAGATCTCCACGCCGGTCGACCAGATGGCGCGGGTGATCGCAGAGGGCGCTCTCACTTCCCGGGCTCAGCACGTCGCCGCCCTGCAGCTGGTGGCCCGCTTCGTCGGTCGCACGATGGACATGAGCCAGCAGTCGAATCCGGAGGCCAATGAAAGTGACTGGTTGACGCCGACGCTCCAAACCGTGGATCAGGCGCGCAAGAGCGTGGAGGCGGCCATGCAGGGCTACAACCTTGCGCTGATGGCCTTCGCCGGCGTGGCCTCGCCCGGCGCCTCTGCCATGGCCATCACCCGGCCGGTACCGCACGGCCTGCCCGTGCTGGCCATCGTGCCGGAAGGCACGTCCGTGACGACTCTCCGCACCGCCCGCATGCTGCCGGCGCCGGCGCCGGCATCGGGATCGGCTCCGATCGCGTCCCTGGCGGTTACCGGCGCTACCGTGCCGGCACTTCCATCCAGCGGCGAGCGTACTGCCCACCGCCCCCGTAAACGGTAGGCCCTCGCCTACCGCGCGAGTTGGACCTCCGACGCGGGCAGGCTCTGCGCCTGCGCATCGCCTCTGACGCGCTTGGCCAGCTCGACGTTGATGCGCGCTTGCGCCATCTTGAGCACTTCCAACGGCGTGCGTCCGGCCAGGATCTTCTGCGCACCGGCGATCAGTTGCTCGGGCGGCACCTTGTCGACGGCCACCTTCTGGGCACGAAGCTGCGCGATCGGGAGGCTAGCCACCATCATCACGCGCACAGCCTTCTGAAAGGCCTTGGCATCATCCTCGGGCAGGCTGGCGGTAATCTGGTTGATCGAGTCGACCATGGCGTCCAGGGAGGAGCCGTCGATATGCATCGCGTGCATCGCGTCGCCGACCTGCGTGCCGGCGGCCCCTACAACTTGGCTCGCGACCGCGGCTGCCGTGGCGGTCGCGATGTCGCTGGCGCTCTGCCCCACCGTCGCGTCCGAGACGTACTCAAGCCCACTCTGGCTGCCAGTGCCCGCCGGAGCGGCTTCGCCCGACCAGGGCGAGGCCGGAATCGGTCGATCGTCGACCGTGGAGGCGGTGACCGCGGCGTCGTGCGCGGGCGCCGGCCCTTGGCGGTTGTAGCGCACGAGCAGTGCCAGCGCGACGATCCCGGCCACAACCACGCCCACGACGAGCGCCGGCGTCTTCGAATCCTGTGCGTGCATGCTTTTGCTCCTCTTCACTGAATGACTTGCGCCGCCTGGACCTGGATGTCCACGGTCGTGCGCCCTCGAAAACTGTTCACCGCCAGCTGGTAGGTGGCCAGCAACTCCTCGCCAACGCCCACCGGCACGCTGCCGCCCGGCGTCATCGCACGGAACCAGATGCCCGGGTGGCTTCCGTACGCACTGCGCAGCTGCAACTTGAGGTGGCTGCCGTCGCCCACCGCTTTGACCTGCTCGACAACGAAGCGATCGGTGAAGGCCGCCGGCTCGAACTCGCGGCCGTAGGGCTCCAGCGCATCCAGCTCCTCGATCACGGACATGTCAGGCGCACGACCCAGCGGCCCATCGCTCCAGGTCACCGGTCGAAGCGTCGACGGATCGGTCTGCGCCGCCACCGCCTCGCAGAAGGCATCGTGGAAGCGCACCAGGTCCGTTTCGGCAAGCGCGGTGCCACCGGCTCCCGCGTGCCCACCGTAGGAAAGCAGGAGGCCGGGATGTGCCTGCGCCACGGCCGCCAGCGCCTGGCGCACATGGACACCCGGTACCGTGCGCAGCGACCCGGTCAGGACACCGGGCTTGCCCTGCTTGGGTGACAGGCAGCACGTCGGCCGGCCAAAGGCCTCCACGATCCGCGATGCCGTGATGCCGTGAACGCCGCTGTGGCCATCCGGCAAATAGATCACCAGGCCCGGCATGCCCGCTTGCGCCTGAACGGCGGCGATGTCCATCGCGATGGCGGTCATCGTGCGCTCGACGCCCTTGCGCGCCTCGTTCTCGCTCTCGAGCAATGCGGCCAGGTAATCGGCCTGCTCCTGCTCGGTCGTGGTCAGAAACTGCAGCGAAGCCAGCGGGTCGGCCATGCGCCCACGCGCGTTGATGCGCGGCCCCAGGCCATGGGAGATGTCCTTCGTGCAGAACGGGCCATCCTTCTTCATCACCTTGCGCATCGCCTGCCACGGCGCACGGGTTGAGGCGTTGATGAGGCGCAGGCCGTAGCGGATAACTGCGCGGTTGTTGTGCGATCGCGCGAGCGATACCGCGTCCGCGGTGGTGCCGACGGCACTCCACGCGAGCAGCGGCGCCAGCGTCGGGGCGTCCGCAGGGAGCCGACCGCGGCGCATGAGTTGCTGGCGTACCGCGCACATCGTCAGCCACATCACGTGCACACCGGCGATCAGTGGGTCGGCGAACTGGGAGTCTTCTCGGGCTGGATTGACGCAGGCCAGCGCCGAGGGCGGGCCCTTCCCTTCAACGCCATGGTGATCGGTGACCACCGCGAGGAATCCGGCCGCCTTGAGACGGGCCAGGCGCGGCTCGTCGCCACTGCCCTGGTCGCCCGTCACGATCAGGCACGGCCGCGGCAGATCTTCGACGATGCGCTCGACGAACGCGTCGGAGACGCCGTAGCCCTCACGTTGGCGATGGCTCTGCAGGAGCACGATCCGTTCAGATGGCACGCCGAAGTACTCGGTCAGCGCCAGGAGGAACACCGCTCCCGCGTCCGCGCCGTCCGCGTCATGGTCGAACACTCCGGCCAGGTGCATGGCCGGGTCCATGACCGCATCGGCGATAGCGTTGGCGGCCACGTCGATGTCAGGCAGGAGATCAGGACTGTCGATCATGCGCACGCTGGGCGCGATCAGGTCGCGGATCGTCGTCGTCGGCGCACGAATGCGGGCCGCGATGATGCGGGCCTGCAGGTCGGTGAACCCTTCTGCCTGAGCGCGGGCAAGCACATCGGGATCAATGGGGCGGTCGCGCGTCTGGGGAAGCATGGGCGTGGTCTGGGTCATGCCAGTAAGCATCGGCGCGTGCGCTCGGCGCGAAAAATCGGTCAGATCTCTGCGAGTGCGTCCGCCTCCCCTAGAGGACGCGCGTCGCGCACGGCCGCCTTGAATCCCGCACTGGGCCGGAAGACGGGGATGCGCGTGCTGGGCAGCCACACGGGCTTGCCGGTGCGCGGGCTCTTCGCCTGGCGCCCCGGCCAATCCTTCGAAAGGAACTGGCCGAAGCCGGCGACCTGCACCGTGCCCCCTTTGGCCACGTGCGTCGCGACGATCCTGGCGAGATGGTTGATGATGGCCAGCGCGGAGGCGTGGCTGAGACCGGTTTCGGCCTGGAGCCGTTGAGCAAGTTCGGATTTGGTCACGTGGTGGATCTCGAACGGGACTGCCTCCTGCGGTCCCCTTTTGGCGTGGTGCGATGATGGCTCGCCGCGTCAGCGCAGCGGGATAGCGTCGTAGCCGAGCTGTGCGGCTGCAAAGCTCGCGAGGTGCAGCGCCTCTGGCGCATCGTCGACGGTGATCTGGAGCTGCCGTGCCCATGCGGCCAAGCGCAGCTGGTTGGCCTGCAGGTACTCGCTCGGTCGCGGGCGTAGACCGTCGGCGACGTGCGTTGCGATAGCGGCGTTGTTGATCGCGGCCACCTCCTTCCCGTCGCGCTCGAAGCGCAGCCACAGCCAGGTACGCACGCGGCCGTCGGCCCCGTTCTTGTTTCCGCTGTCGACGTAGATCACGTCCACCGTCGGCAGCAGCTCCCCCAAGCGATCCAGGGCGTCGGCGACCATCTCATGAGCGGCCTCGCGAGCCTCGCCCACCGGTGCCACGTCGGCGCTGCGCGACGCCGCGCCCTCTGCCGTGCACCAGGACCCGCGCGGGTTGAGTTTGAAGAGCTCGCGGCCGGCCCAGTAGACCTCCTTGGCGACACGCGGCGGCAGGGAGGTCTCCTTGGCCAGGCGGTCGATCGAGCGGTCTTCGTGCAGAACGTGGGGGGTCAAGTCCACGCGAGTGGTCTTGTTGCCAGAGACGCGCTGGAGCACCAGGGTGTTCTGGGAGCGCTTGGTAATATCGCCCGTGATGTCGGTGGTGACTGACAGCAGGCGCGGAATGTTGGTGTGAATGACCCGCAGGTGGGCCAGTATCTGGTGGTTGGAGTACACGGTTCTTCCTTCAGGGGGTCGCGGCCAGACGCGATACGCGTCGGGCAATCGCCTGGTCGATCTTTTCCAGGTAGATGCGCTGCATTGCCGGGTTGGGCGAATGGTAAAGGGCGATGGCCTTGGCCGGCGACTTGCTGCGCAGGAGGCCGTCCTTGTAAAGCCAGCCCTGCACGAGAATGTTCACGCACAGATCGTCGCGCAGGAGATCCTCGGAGATGCCGCGGGCGGCCAGGTTTCGCAGGTGACTGGAGTTGATCTGAGCTTTACCGATGTCATAGGTGCCGTTGCGGTTGGGCCGAGAGTTCTTGCCCACCTCGCCACCCTCGACGTCCAGGATCAGGTACAGCGGCATCGGTTCGATGTCGAATGCGGCCGTGGCTTTGGCCACGCACTCGCGGACGTGGGGATCGTCCTCCGGGAGCGCGCGGGACGAGTTCGAGCGAGGACTCTTGGCCGGCTTGGCCACCCGGACCACCACTGGCTCGAGCCTGCCGGCACCTTGGGCCGCCGCCGCGGGCTCGCCGAGCGAAATCGTCCGAATCGCGCCACCGTCGGCATGCACGTGCGCAGTCACCGCCGCGCCTAAAAGGCCGATCGCCATGGCTAGCGTGCTCCTGGTCTTGGCGTTCATCCTCCTCTCCTCGCTCCCGGTGTCGTCGTAGGACCGCACTTTAGGTGCTCGGACGGACGTTCCAGGGGCAAATGGGTGCCTTTGGGGGCCGTCGTTTTCTGGTTACATCCGGCCGCGGTGCTTGGGGGAGACCCAGCGCCGGCGCACATCGTCCATGCTTTCGTCGAGGGTGGCGTCCACCAGGTCGATCAGAAAGCACGCACGCACGGTGTCGTCGTCCATGAGCGTCTCATCGAAGAATGTCGCCGGCAGACTTGCCAGGTGGCGGTCGAAGTAGTAGCTGGCCGCGACGGTCGTGAAGTCGTGCTCGACGCCTGGCTCGTCGTCGGGGATGACGATATGCGCGACGACCTGTCCGTCGCGGACGATGTCGGCGGCCAGACCGGGACGCTTGGCGCGCGACATGTAGCGGATGTTGGTGGCGCTGTAGGGTGCAAATCGCTCAGTGGGCACGCAGATCTCCTGGGGGCGGGTGATGGGCCCAGAAGATCACGCAGGCTTTGCGGACAAAGTTGGCGCGGCTTGTCTCAGGAATCGCGACTCTCGACAGACCCGCGCGACAGGCGTCCGCGGAAGAATCCGATCGGTACGGAGATCCACGACGGTACCGCCCGGCCACGCAGCAGCCCCGGCTCGAACTTCCATCGTGAGACCGCGGCGATCGCCGCCTCGTCGATCTGCGGGGAAACACTGCGCGAGACGCTGATGCCCTCAGGGTGGCCATCAGGACCGACCAGCACGATGAGTACGACCCAGCCCTCGGCACCCTCGTCGTATGCACTGAGGGGGTACTGGGGCATGTCGGTGACACGGTAGGAGGCGATCTCCCGCGGCGGAACGTCTGGCCGCTTCAGGGGCGCGCTGACCAGGTCCTGCGGTCGCGCGGCCACGCGCACTGCCCGCGGCTGGACCGGCGTCGCCGGCGTCGGCGCCGGCACGCGCGGGGCCTCGACATGGCGCACCACCGACGGCGCTGTGGCCGGCGGCTTGGGGTCCTGGGCGAGCGTGGGGTTGTGGTGGATGATCGAGACGATCAGCACATCGGTGCGCGCGGCCGGCGGTTCGACCCGCGGTGGCGAGAGGCGCACCGGGAGAGTGGCGTAGATCACCAGACAGCTGTGCAGCAGCAGTGCGATGGTCCAGGCGGCGATGCGGGTCGGCTTCATGCCGGCACGATAGGGGCCGAGGGTGTGCACGTGGCCGGGAAACGGGCCGTGAAATTGCGGGCGTTTCAGCGCAGCCAACGGATCGGCGCCGCCTATTCTGACCATCCGCCGCGCCAAGGCCGGCGTTCCCTCAACCCCAAAGGACGGCCCATGCCCATCTTCACACGTCTCGCCCGTCGCGCCATTGCCTGCGCCCTCGCCCTCACCGCTTCGGCCACTGTTTTCGCCGGCACCGCAGCGCCGACCGATCACCCAGCGATCCGCGAGACGGTCCGTGCCATCAACGACAAGGCCGTCATCCGCTCGATCGACGACATGCCGATCGCCGGCCTCAAGCGAGTGGTTGCGGACGGCTCGGTGCTCTACACCACGGACGATGGCCGCTATCTGTTCTACGGCGTGCTGCTGGACACTCAGACCCACCGGAACCTGACCGACGAGGCCCTGGGCGACGTGCGCCTGGAGCTCCTCAAGACCATTCCAGCCGAAGACAAGATCGTCTTCTCGCCGAAGAACCCCAAGTACACGGTCACCGTCTTCACCGACACCGGCTGTCCCTACTGCCACATGATCCAGAAGAACCTGCAGGGTTACATGGATGCCGGCATCGCCATCGAGTACGTGCCCTTTCCCCGCGGCGGCGTCCAGTCGCCGGAGATGGCCACGATGACGTCGGTGTGGTGTTCGAAGGACCCGAAGGCGGCCTACGACACCGTGGTTGCAGGCGGCAAGGTGCCGCCGGCCAGCTGCGCGCGCGGCGCCGACATCGAGAAGATGTACGAACTGGGCGACAAGCTCGGCATCGAGGGCACCCCGGCGATCTACGACCAGACGGGCCGCCAGCTCGGCGGCTTCTTGCCGCCGGCCGCCCTGCTGGGCAAGCTGCAGCAGGGCGAGAAGAAAGCCAAGAATCCCGCCTCCGCTCCCTGACCCCCACCTGTGTCTTGCACAAGGCCCGCATCGCGCGGGCCTTGTCGTATCCGGAACATCTATGCGTCTTGAGTCCGCTTTCGCCATCAATCTGCGCATCGGGATCTCGGTGCTTGTCGGCGTCGCGGCCGCGCTGATCTCCTGCGTGGCCACAGGCCGGGATCTCACCGAGGGCGTCTCCCTCGGATCCCTCGTCAGCGCCGGCGTCCTGCTCGGCTCCTACGTGCTCGTACCCGCCCGGGCGGACGGGTCATAGTGGTCCCGAGACTTCGGCTCAGCGCCGACGGGAACTCATGGGGCTGTCGCCGGCTGCCCGCTCGATGCGGCACGCTGCGCTCGCCGACTGCGGCGTCCAACTGGCCAACCGGCCTTCCATATCGGCGATGCACTCGTCGATCGCCTTGTATCGAGCGTAACGCTCACTCGTGAAGCCCTTTGTGTCGAGCTTGTTCCTGCGCGTGAAGTCGTCGATGGACACCAGTGTGTAGTCGAACTGAGCGCCAAGCGGCAGCTCGTGCATCACCTGGTTCAACAGCGGCGCGGTAGCGATGTTGCAGCAGGTGAACTGCAGCAGCGTCGGCTGCCCAGGCGTAATGGGGGTGCGCTCGTTTGGCTTTTCGTCCGGTCCCTTGAGGTTCTCGTCAAAGACCACTTCGCCCGACGGCAGGGTCACCCGCAGGTGGAAGATTGGATTGTAGACGTCCATGTCGGTCCGGTTGACGAAGGTGAAGACGAACGTCGCATGATCGTCCACACCCAATGCCCCTTCGGCCGGCGGCACAAAGGCAGGCTTGGGCCACTCGAACTGGTCGACGGTGAATAGGCCGTCCTGGTAGGCCTGCGCGCGGGCCAGCTCCAGCAGCTCCTTGTCCAACTGCAGCGTGCGCAGGACCGATGCGTTGCGCACGGCATCGGGCGCGGCGGGATCGGCGGCCGGTGCATGGACCTGGTTGTCGACGTTCCCCAGCGTGCGCGTGGTGAAGCGGATGAACTCATCCAGCGGCATGCCGACCACTGCGGTGGCAGCTGGCAGTTCTGCATGCGGGTGCCTGATGAAAGCCTCGACGAAGGCGTCACGGGCCTTCGTCGCGCTGGCGACCTCGCGGCGCGGCGCACGCTTGATCGCCGCGTCGATCGCCGCCTCCAAGGTCTGGCCCTCGCGCGGCTGGATCCGCGGCTCGCTCTGGCACCCTGCAAGGACCGCCACGCCGAGCAGCATCAGCATACCGGCGCGTCTCACTGGACCGGCTCCGCGCGACGGCTCTCACCGCTCACGCCCTTGAGGAGCTCGCCGGCGAGGATGGTCCGCGTCCCTGTTCCGTCCGGCGGCGAGACGAAGGCTTGCGCCTCCAACGCCTCGAGGATTCGCGCCGCGCGGTTGTACCCGATGCGCAAGGTGCGTTGGACCGCCGAGATGGACGCCTTTCCGGTGGCCAGAAGCACCTGCTTTGCCGCCGCAAGCGTGGCAGCATCGGTGTCACCATCCGGGGCCACCGCCGGCGCGAACTCCAGCTCGGCCGTCCTGTTCTCCTTGACCGCCTGGTCGAGAACAGCGTCGCTGCTCGGCCGCCCCAGGCCGAAGATGGCGTCCAGCTGATCGAGCAGCTCGCCCACTTCCCCGTGGACGAACATTGCACGAGCCTCGGTCTCCAGCTTGAGGTCCCCCTCGGCGCGCTCCGCCGCGGCGTCGAGATCCACCATCGCTACGTCGAGGAAGTCGAGCTTGCGCACGACCAGTGCCTCGTCCAGCACGAACGATAGCCGGTTGCGGTAGACCAGGCCCAACTGCGTCACCTGCTTTCCGCCGCGCAAGTGCTCGCGCACTTCTTCGCTATCCAGACTCTCGCGCCGCCCGCGCCACACGGCGCCCTTGCTGCTGGAGGTGTCCTTGAGCTCACACTCGTCGCCAAGCGACCAGCCCTCCGGCAGCGTCCCAGAGGCCAGCCAGCCGGTGAGAATGGCCCGCACGGGGTTCTCCGGTGCCATGGGAAGCGCCGGGAAGCTACCCAGCGCTTCCCGCACGCTCGTCAGGAACGACTCCGCGCTCTTGCGGCTGGCATTGTCTACGCACACGAACCCGCGCTTGACGTCGATCCATGCGTCGGTGCGCCCAGGCTGGATGATCGCCCGAGGGAGCATTTCGGTGACGAGATCGTCCTTGATGCGTTTTCGCTCGCGTGCGCCGACCTTGCGGCCTTCCTCCTCCTCGATCTTGAGCACCTTCTTCTTCAGCGCGCGATTGACCGCAGAGGCCGGCAGCAATTTCGACTCGCTGGCCAGCGCCAGAAGCACCGCGCCGCCCACCTTCGTCGAGAACTCGCCCTCCGTCCCGGTCGGACTCACGAACCCGCGTGTGTGAACTTCGAGCGGGCCGCACTCTCGCAGCGGATGCTCGGGAAGAGCTTCGGGCAGGCGGTCGAGGTCCTTTGCCACGGCCTCGGAGATCCGAAAGAGGGTGATGTTCTTCGGCAGCATTGCGTGTCGTCTCCGGTCAATGTCCGCCGCGCAGCACGGCGTAATTCCAATTGGGCAAGGCCCGATGCGGGCCGTCGTAGCGTGGGAGCACCGACGGCGTGCTTCCGCGCGGTTTGCCGGTCGGCCGCTGCCTGGTCGCAGTGGCTTCAGGCTGGGCCGGCTCCGCCGCGGCGCGAATCATGGCGAGGCGCTTGGCACGCGCGGAGGCGTTGGGGCTTGATTGCATCTTTCTAGTTTCTCCTTTGGGTTGGTGCACGACCCGGCGAAAGGCCAGGGATTTTCCTCGCCCTTTCGGGGCAGATCAGTTCCCGGCGAAATACTCGGGCGCGTGCTGCACGCAGAACACGTTCAGCGCCTGCACGTGAGCGAGGGGGAAGTGGTATTTCACGGACGACTGGAACAGGCGGATCTGGATGCCTGCCACCTCGCCGCGGAAGTCGCGCCCCGGTGTCCAGTTACGCAGCTCCAAGTCCTCGAGCAGGCCCCGGACTGACTGGCGGACGTTGTCGGCGTCGATGTCCGGGTTCGCGAACGGGAGGCAGTTGGCCAGCGCGTCGAGGTGCGCGCGGATGCTGCTCTGGCTGGTGAAGCTGTAGCGTGCCGGCGACCAAAAGCCGTCGGTGCTGGCGCCGTGCTCCAGGACGAACCGCCCGGAGACCGGCTTGGTCTCCTTCTGGTACCTCAGACCGAACACGCGCGCGAACTTCTCCGCCGCCTGCTCATGCGCAATCTCCGTGGCACGTGGCGCAAACCGCGCCACCAGACGCTCGACCAAATCAACGCAGGTGAAGGGAGCACGAGCGGCCAGCGACTTGTGGGTGAAGTAATACTCACGGAGGTCATCGACCTCCAACGACAGCGGCGTGTCCGACGGCGAGAGCACCTCGCTTACCCGTTCCACCATGCGGATGAAGAGCCGAGACGGCACGCAGTGCATCCCATCCGACCGGGCCATCGGGTCGAACCGGGTAAAGGAGGCACAGCGGTTCTCCTCCAGCTCATTGGTCACTCGATCCATGATGGCTTGCAGCTCGGCGTGCGACGCGTCGAGCATTCGTGCCTCGGCGAGCAGAACCTCACGAGCACCGTGAGTTGCGCCATCCTGCGGGAATGCACCCTCCTCCGGGAACGCGATTGACCCCTGCGTGATCTCGTTAGACAGCATGTCGGCTCCTGATGGTCGGTGAAGATGCTTTCCACCGTAGACGCGGACGGCGTGGCCCGAAGTTGACTGCGGAAACAGCGAGGGCTCGCGCCACCACAGCGCGAGCCCTCCTGCCACCTTCCCTGGCGACCGATCGTCCTTGTTGTGCGGGCTCAACCGCTCCGTGCCTTCCACCATCCGGCGCCGTCCCCGGCGCCCACCTTCGATCAACCTACCTCGCCCTTGGGGCGCCACCAAACCGGGTTATGCAGCCCTAAGCGGGACCGACCGGAGGCTCGGCGCGTGCTCGCTCAGGAAAGCGTTGATCTGCGATGCCAGATCGAGGGGAATCAGAAACTCAACCTTGCGCTGATAGGCGCGCAGCTCGATCGGCCCGATGGGGCCGTAGGCATGGCGCTCGGGCGCCCAGCGATTGAGGTTGCCCGCCGCAACCAGGCTGCGGATGCCGTCGGCGATCCGGTTGGCGACGCCGCTGTCGATCGTCTGCACCACGTCCTGCAGCGACCGGCAGGCGTCGACGAGCGTCCGGTCATTCGAATAGGTCAACCGGCCACCCCAGCTATCGCAGTACATAGGCAGCGTCAGCACGATGCTGCCGCGACGCTGCGCTGGCTCGTCGCCGGCGGACAGGCCAAAGTGGCCGACCACACGCTCCGCCGCTTGGCACATCGTCATATTTGCAGCGCGGTCGGCAAACGCGGCATACAGCGCCTCGCCCAGCTCGACACAACTGAAGTCCTCCGACGGCACGCCCTGCGACTCGTCGATGGATTGACTCACGATGTCCTCGTGTCCGGTCAGCTCCAGGTGCTGGGCGCCTGCGAGTTCGGAGCGGATAACCTCGACAACTTGTGCGGCCGTGCGCCGCGCCATGCGGGCGAGAGCCGTGGACGGATCGTGCGGGAAGTGCTGGAACGGGCGCAGTGACGCCGGGCAGGAACGGTATTCGTACGCGTCCGCTTCCTGAGCGACGGCGATCAGTTGGCGGTAGCTGGCGGCAACGCGCGAATAGTTGCCTTGCAGATCTTCGAGTATGCGACGGGTGTTCGGGTGCATGGCGTGACTCCTCGGGTTTGTCCCAAGGATGCCCGCGGGGGCGGCGGGTCGAAGATCGCGGACACTCTGTTCGATCCTTCCTCGATGGCTCCCGGTTCTGCGCGTTGGCTCGTGCCTACGACTGGAGTTGGCGCAATAGGCGGTCGCGCTCGCGCACGGGTTCCACCTTGAACACCCACGCTCGGACCGCCCGAACGTCTCGTTCCCGGATCGTAAGACCCTTCACCGTCCAGTCGCGGATCGCGGCATCAATCTCGTGGTACTTCTCCTTCATCTCCAGGAGATACTTGAGGTCGCAATCATGGGCTTCCGCGAACTCCGACGTAATTTTCGCGCGCCAGCGTTCCGCGTATTCCTCGTGAACTGCCACAATCGCGGTCCAGGTCACGCCGGCGACGGCAAGGAGTCCGGCAACTGCAGCGAGGTGCGTCGCGTTGTTGAACCATGCTGCCAACGCGACCACCGCCCCGATGAACATCATCGACTGAGCGATCACCTTCTGGCGGAATCCGCCCACGCGGAGTATCCGGCAGTCCGGCGATCGCAGGAGTGCGCGCAGCTCCGTGTCCGCGGCGGCGTCGGTGAGCGGTTCATGTGCAAAGTTCATGGTGTTCTCCGTGGTGTGAGGGCCATTTCGCTGGAGGGGTCCCGGCTACGCGTAGCGCTGGTCGCGGTCGAAGAGTTCGGCAATGACGCGATCGACGGAGCATGCCGATGGCGCGTTCTGGGTGGTGGCCATCGCCAAGGCGCGCTCGCCTGCCATTCGCTCCAGCTCAAGCGTCCTGCGCGCCCCGAAGGGTGCACCCTCCGCGAGGAGCCGCGGTGTCTTGGCCATCGCCGCCGCCAGGATCTCAATCTGCGCAAACGCGCCGTCGGGGCGGGCTGTCGCGAGGTAGCGTATGTGCGTGAGGATCTTGCTCAGCTGGTCGAGCGCGGCGACGTCGTTCGGCTCCACGACGACGCCCGAGGGCGCGGGCGGTTGCCACGCGTCATCCAGGCCCGGCAGCTGGGGGTAACCGTTGTGGAACGACGGCTCGTCAACGATGGCGTCGGTCATGATCTGGTGTCCTCTTGCGCCTTTGCGATGGCGTCTTTGGTCAGGCCCGCTTGGTACGTGGACAGGTCGAATCCCGGTGTCCGGCAGGGACCTGTGCAGCGCAGAGCCCACCGATACGCTTCGGCCGCCAGGCCGGCCTCTTTAGCCATCCTGGCCGCACCCAACGCCGCTAGCGTGTCACCCGCGGCGAAGGCGGCCGCATACAGCTGTCTGGCCTGCGCCGGGTTGCGCGGTCGGTCGGTACCGGCGGCGTGGATGTTGGCGGCCGCGTGGAGCATCCAACGGTCGGTGTAGGTCGGCTGCGCCTGGCGCCTCAGAGCTGCGTGCGCGGCGGTGAGCACCCGATCCACGCTCTCCTCGCGCAGCTTCGCGAAGCGCGCCGGTGCGAAGATGGGCGCGTCCGCACGCGATGGGTCCGGGAACAACGCCGCCGCCGCGACCAGGTTTCCCTGCCCCAATGCCGCGCGCAGCCAGCGGCGTTCGAGGTCGGTGACTCTATCGCGCGCACGGGGTGACTTTGCCCCCGTGGCCTCCAGCGCCCTTTGCTCGGACTGCTGCAGGGCGCTGAATGCCTCCCAGGGATCGCCACCGGGGTGGATGGCTTCCACGGCCGCGACCAGAGCCCTGTCGGCGCGGTAGTTTGCCAACGTATCCCGCGCGACGGGGTAGCAACCTCCGGCCAACGCCAAGAGGAGGCCGGCTGCGACCAGAGTTCGCTTTCGCGGGCGTGGGGTCGGGTCCGCTGGAGACTTCATGCTCTCTCGTTTCATCGGCCTGTCACCGTCCAACCACAACGACGCCGGCAACGATCATGGCGACCACGAGGGCGAGCCAGCTTGCCTGCCGGCGTGCCTTGTCCAGGCCGTGATTTCGACCCCGCAGGTATGCGAGTCGCGTGGGATCTTCTTTGGCCAAATGCAGCTCCAAGCCGCGTGTCAATCGCTCGAAATCCGGCATCCGTGGCTCCTCGTCGGGCGCGGCGCCCCTGCGATGGGGCACATGGGGTCAGGTCAAAGGCGCATCGGCATGACCACGTGGCGGATGGACTTATCGTCTGCGGCGTGGACCAGCAGGCTCGTCGTCGCATCGCGCACGCTGATGCAGGCCGTTTCGCCGATGAAGGCATCCAACGCATCGGCGAGGTAGTGGTGGTTGATGCCGAAATCCATCGTCGGCACCGTCGTCTGCGCGGCGACGTCTTCGTTCGCGCTACCCTGCCCTTCGTTCTTGGAATGCAGACGGATGCCCTCCGGGGTGAAGGACAGGCGCAAGCTGTTGTACTTTGCCTCGGCCAGCAGCGCCGCGCGGCGCACCGCCTCGCGCAGGTCACCCGCGCTCACCGACACCGAGCCTGCGAAGCCGGTCGGAATGACGCGTTCGAAGTCGGGGAATGTGCCAGCCACCAAGCGCGTGGTCAGTATCGTGTCGCCCACGGCCACGCGCACCTGGCCCGTACCGGCCTCGATGGTGACGGCCGACTCGTCCTGCGGCAGGAGACTGATGATTTCGGCGATGCCCTTGCGCGGCACGATGGCCGAGTAGTCCTTGCCCACGCGCTCGGGCAGATCGACCTCGCCGACCGCGAGGCGGTGGCCGTCACTGGCGACACATTCGAGCCTCGCACCCGTCGCCTTGAGCAGCATGCCGTTGAGGTACGTGCGCACGTCGCCCTTGGCCATCGCCACGCTCACGCGGTCCATGACCCGGCGCAGCGCCTTGGCTTCGACGCGGATCGCCTGTGCGCCTTCGACCTTCATCGCCTCGGGGAACTCGGTCGCTGGCAGCGTGGAGAGTGTGTAGCGGCCCTTGCCACAGGTGATCGCCACCTTGTCCGCCGACAGCTTGACCGTCACCTCGCCGGCGTCCGGAAGCGCGCGCACGATGTCGATCAGCTTTTTGCTCGGCACCGTGATTGCACCGTCGGCGATAGCCTGCGACACGTCGCCGACGCTCTGCAGCTCGATCTCCAGATCGGTGGCCTTGACCGTCAGGCGGCTGCCCTCGCAGTTGAGGAGGACATTCTCCAAAATCGGCATCGCGCCGCCGCGCTGCGTGGCGCCTGCCACGGAGGAGAGTTGGCGCAGAAGAGTGGTGCGAGCGATTCGGAAGTGCATGGGCGTCGCCTCAGTGAGTGGTGAAATCACCATAGACGCGGGCAGTTGGATTCAAAGTCAGCCGCATTTCCGTACGCATCACGCGGCACTCGCCGCGACGCCGGCATCGCCGAGCAGCGAGCCGGTGGCCAAGTACGCCTGCAGGTGCGCCAGCACGTGCCGGTCGGTCAGCAGCCCCTGATGCGTCACCGGCAGGCGAATGTGCTCCGTGAGGCCCGGCCACGCTGTCTCGGCGACGCTAACCGTTCCATCGTTCGGCCCTTTCAGGGTCCGGACCAGACGACCAACCGTGTGCGGCCGCTCGCCGGCGATCATGGCGATGCGCGCCGGGACGCGCGGGTACGGGAGCCCCTCGCACAGCAGGCTGGACGAAGCACCCAGCACTGCACGACCGGCGCGGAATCCCGCAAGCCAGCTTGCCTGCGCGCTGCCGCGCAGCGGCGCGCCGAGACATAGGATGCCGCGAACTCGCTGCGTGACGGACGAGTGCCGGCACGCGCTCACCGCCAGGACGCCGCCGTAGCTGTGACCGATGACGACCACGGGGCGGCGCGCCTCGCGAATCACCTGTTGCAGGTGCGCCTGGATCACGGCCGGGGCATCGTGCCGGCTGTAGCTCAGTCGGCCCGTGCGATGACCGAGCGCCATCGCGGCGTCGGAAAGCGCCGTCATCGACGCGCCGCTGCGCATGAGGCCAGGTACGAGGATGACGTCAGGTTTGAGGTCAACGAGGGCACGCATGGGAAGGACCGATGGACAACATCGCGTCACGATAGGATTTCAAGGCACGCACAGGCCGGCGAAAGCAGCGGTTCGTCCCGTGGTGTTTCGCCAATAGTCGCGTGCGGACTCAGGCGGCTTTGCGCGGCGGGAAGGTCACCTTCCGGGCGTCGTCGAGGAGCCCCAGCAGCTGCACGAGGCCGGCGTCGTCCAAGGCGTCGCAGGCGCCGCAGGCCGTGGCCAGCTCTTCAATGTCTCGTGGTCGCCTGCGGTAGTCAGTCAGGCCCGACTGGAAGTACCACTCCACCGCGGCGCGGACGGTGGCGAGCTGTTGGGCGTCAAGCATGGCGTGCGACGGCCCGGCGAATGGCGATTCGGGAGGGAGGAGCGACGGGGAGCTGGTGGTCATGCGCCAGGCATCCAGTTCCACGGCACGCCGCCTTGGGCGATGCACTCCCTCTGAAGGTCGGCCCCGAAGCCAGATGCCCGGGTCTGGCCCTCCCGGTGGGCGATCGCGAACTCAACCATCGCAGCAGCTCAGGGGGCCACGATGATCGCCAGAACGATCACCACGCCGATGAGAACCGGGCTCGCGGCGCGCCCAAGGAAGCCCAGTGTCCGCTCCGGCCAGCGCTCTTCGCAGTACGCCAGCAGGCCGGCCATCACGGCGGCGAGCAACGTGGGAAGCGACGCGAGGTCGACTGGGCGAGCCTGCGGCATTACGTGGGACCAGAGGAGCTGACCGACGAGGACGGCGATCCCGACCAAGACGCCAAACCCAACGGCATGCGCAACGAGCTTGGCGCTGTGGGGGCGAGGGAGGCGCGACGTGTCGAGCACGCTGGTCTTCATGGACGATTCCTCGGGATCAGTGCGAGGAGATCGCAGGCTGGGCACGGCATGGTCAGGGGGTGCCCATGCGCCGAAGCACGCCACAGGGGGGAGGCGTCGTGCCCAGTCTGCAATCACTCTCCTCCTTGCGGAGGACCGTCAGCGACCCCTATAGGGGGATGGGGGCTGCCGACGTGCGCTCTGGATCATGCTGCCCGCATAGATCCGTACCAGGTCTTTCGACGAGGTCACGTGTGAGAGCGCGGCCACAGGGAAATCATAGGGGCCGGCATGCCGCGCCGAAGTTGCGAAACGATCTGGTTACAGGCCTGCGTTTCGGCTATGCGCGAGCATCGTGGCTTGGCTTGGCGTGTCCTCAGTGGCCAAACGCCAGAAGGAGGCTGGACGGCCTTTCAGTTATGGGCGTCACGACCGTCCATCTCTCGCATGGACGCTTCGACGTAGGCCTCGACGGCCTCGGCCGGCTGCGCGCCGAAGCGGTGTCCTGGCTCACCGTAGGCCGCCTCACACTCGGCCAACGTCCAGCCCATGCGCTCGGCCAGCAGCCGGCAAAACTCCGCTCGGAAGTCCTCTTCGCGCCAGTATTTGCGTTTCATGTACCTCTCCCGCCATGGTTCGGCGGGAATGGTAGTCGCCTCAGGACTTGCGCGCGCTCATGGCGCGGCCGGGTCAATGTCAAGGCCCAGCAGCGCGGCCAGCTCGATCGCGCGCCGGTCGGTGAGCTCGCGCACGCGCTGCGCCAGAAGCGCGGGTGCGGCCTCGCGGGTCAGTTCCGAGGCGCCCGGCAGGTCTTTCCGCATGAACGCGGCAACCAGCGGGAGTCCCAGAGAAGGCCGCTCTTCAAGGTGAAGGAGGATCGCCGCACGTGCGCGAACGCCACGCACGTCATGGGGCAGCGCCGCAGCGGTCTGCGTGCTGGACACGCGTGAGTCCGCGAAGGCGGCGGACGTCTCGACCGCAGGGTACGTTGCTACCAGGACGCCTAGCGCCGCCAAGGCGATCCAGATGGCCAACTCGCCGTAGGCCGCGGTTGGCGCGTAGAGCGACAGTACCAGCATCGCGGCGGCAATCAGTCCGAGGGTGCGGGCAAAAGCAGCAGGCATGGCTCACTCCGATAGGGGAATGTCGATCACGGTAGCGGCCGGGCAATCCGTCGGTGGCTGGAAACTACCGGCTTTCGGGCGCGCCTTCCGTCGCTCGATCAGTGCCGGCGGCGGCGGTTGCGGCCACGCTGCACCAACAGGGGCGCAATGCCGCGACCATAGAGCTGCGTGCCGATCGCGCCAGCACCGACCGCGAACACGATGCCGAGGGCGGTCAGCCCATAGCCGATTGCCAGGGCCTTCACCGGCTGCTCCTGCCAGTAGACCATCGCCAACCAGAGACGCTCGATCGTTGGCTGATCGAACCACCGGCTCAGCGTGCTGCCGATGGATGCGGATGCCGCCACCAGGGCGAACCACGCCGCAGCCTTGGGGATCGTCCGAGCGCGGTCGCTCGCAGTCGCAGCCCGCCATGCGGCGTAGGCGATCAGGATCTGGAACAGGAAGAACAGCAGACCGAAGAAGGGAACCATGGCACGCTCCAGCAGTGGTGTGTGCTTTGACACTCCCTCAGCCTGCCGCCCTTCGAAGTTGTGCCCGAATCCGCCGGGCCAGCCTCCGGGTCATTACCCTTCCCCATGAGGATCGCCGCACGGCGGCAAGATCCTCTCCCCGCGCTGATGAAGGAACATCGCATAGTTGCCAGCGTCTACCGGGTTGCCCTTGGCCACGGCCGCGCGAAGGAGGTCGGATACGCGTTGCTGCATACCAGGCGAAGTTTCATCCCAACCGCCACGGCCCTCGGCGCGCTTCTGCGCGAGTCGCGATCGCATCGCCGCCGCGAAGGCATTGACTGCGAAGTCGTCGGGGTGGAGCGGCTTTACGTCCTTCGATGCAGGGGCAAGCTTCGCCTCCTCGCGAATCTCCTGGAGGCGCGTCCGCGACACGTGCTGCTCGAGGAGCTCGATCTCCGTGATCGCGTCGCCTGCGTAGAGGCCCACGACCTCGCCGCGATCCCACAAGCCGTTGACGGCGGCCCTTGCCGCCACAGGATCGCCCGGGATCTGGACAACGATGGTCACGTAGCGAATGTTCCCTGCCATGGGTGCTCCTGGTGGCGATGCGTTCGGGGGGGGTGTTGCCTTTGTACGTAGCGCGGCGCCTGGCGAGCGCCCGGAAGCACGCTGTCTCTGGCCGCCCTTTCGTGTCGTCCTCGAGCAGCACGGAACCGCCGCCGAGGGGTCTTCCTCGCCCAATGCATATACGCCCGGTTCCGCAGGGCCGTCGTCCACGTGCCGCGGCACGTGGCGCGGCGGGTCGCCGGCGTGGCCGTCGGTCTTCTTGCCAACGAAATGCGCCAGGTGCGCGACCTGGCCGGCCGTCAGCGCGATTGCGCCCCGATCCCGACCGGCTCCTCCGGGTGCCATCCCAGCGTCGCGGCGTCCCGTGCCGACGGCAGAGCGCGCTGCGCGATGGCCTTCTGGAAGGCCTCCTCGTTCGGGCCGCCGATGGGCACCACATAGGCCAGCTGCCCACAGCTGCCGAAGTAGACTGCGCGCCGGCCAAGCACCTGCGCCTCCACGACGACGGTGTACGCCGTGGTCATCGCGGCGCCGCCGACACCGCCATAGCCGAGCGCGGTGCTGCCCCACAGCTGAGGAAACACCGTGACCAGACACTCCTGCTCGGCGGCCCTGCGGAAGCGCCTTACCGTCGGCCCCTGCGGTTGGCCGGTCGCGCGCTCCTCTTGGGCAACCTTGGCGCGCTCCTCACGCGTCAGCGCGCTTGACCATTCGTGGTAGCGCTCCCAGTCTCTTTCGTCGTAGACGATGACCGGCAGGTCGCGCAGGCGCGCCGCGTGCAGGGCCGAGGCGATGGCGAGAATCGGGCTTTCAGGTCCCATGGCTCGTTTCCTTCGGTGCGTTGATGGTGGTGGTAGGGGCGTCACACAGCGGGGCCAGCCAAGGGACGAGGCGGGCACCGGCCGGCGACAGCGTCGTCAGACGGCGGGTCCCGGCGCGGCGCCCGTTCTCCCATCCGTCCACGTCCGACCGGCTTCGATAAGGCGCCTCGAACCACGGCGTGCCTGTGTGCAGGGTGATGGCCTTGAGGTCGACGGTGCCGACGGTCGGGGCGAATGGCTTGTCCAGTCGGGACAAGGCGCCCGCAGGGTTCGCGTAGTTGCGCTCGATCCATTCGCGCACGCGCGCCTTCTGCGCCTCGTCACCCCAAGCATAGGCGGCGTCCCACGCATCCACGTGGATCACCAGCAAAGCGGTTCGGTCCTTCTCGATCACGGTTCCAATCGGAAAGAGGCAAGGCTCGCGCGATACGAAGCGCTTGGAGTGCGTGCGGTTGTAGTGGGTGGCTGAGCCGATCATGGCTTCCACCAGCGCGCTCACGTCGTCGAACGCCAGGGACGCTGACGCCGGGAGGTCCAGCAGCGACAACATGCGTTCGTGCGTCAGCCCAGCCGGTGCGACCGCTGCCCCCCAGCGCTCGGCCGATGGCCAGGCGAAAACCACCTGCTCGCCTGCGCGACGCTGGTACAGCGTTATGGCCACCTTGTGGGCGTGCGGCGCGCCGTCCCGGCGGAATGCCAGCGTGCTGCGCGCGCACCACGGGAATTGCGCGATGCGCGGGTCGCGCTCGGCGTCGGTCGCTTCGCGGTAGAGGTGCCACCGGTCCCGTCCATCGTGAGTCAGCGCCACGGGCGTCCATCCTTGCGCAGCACACCAGGCCTCGATGGCCGCCACGCGCGCGCCATGGTCTGCGAGCGCTGCATGCGCGGCGTTAAGTGCCGCGTTGCGTAGCGCGGCCGACGCGTCGGCCGGGACCGCCGGCAGAACGCCGTCGCGCTGACTCGCGCGGATCACCGCTCGGGCGAGGCGCGCGGCGCGGCCGGCCTCGACCGCATCGCGCGCCAGCCGGCCTTCCTGCAGCGAGGCTTCGATCCACCGCTGCCAGGGAGCTTCGGCCGCGTCCCGTGCAGCCACATGGGTCAGTGCCTGGCGGAACACCGCCACGTAGTCGGCATAAGCGCGGCGACTACGCCGGCTCTGCAGGTAGTACCGCAACTCGTCGGCGTCGGCGCGGTCGAGTACCAAGTGGGCATTCGGCTCCTCGAGCACGACGTTGACATTGCGCGTGCGTCCGCGGTTGAAGGCCTCGTGGGTGGCGACGGAGATGGTCGGTCGCCCATGGACATAGGTCACGCGAGCTACCTGGCAGGCCTGCTGCGGAACCCATGCCTGATACCTGTTTCTGTTGTAGGCGCCGGGCGCAGCGGACTCCGTCATCGCAGCTCTCAAGTTGACGGCCACCGTCACCCCCGCGCCGAGAAAGCGGTTGCAGTCCGCGCGGTACTCGTCGAAAGACGGCCGCTCCTCGGCGATGAGGCTGTCCAGGCTCACGAGTCGCAGGTGCGACCGCTGGAATCCCGGATCGAGCCAGTTGGAGAAGCGCGGGATGCCGCTGGCGTCGAGCAGCTCGGTGCGATCATGGAGGCCCCAGAGGATCACCAGCACGCGCGCGAAATCGGTGAGCCGGCCAAGCTGAGAGCGTTGGGCTTTGGCGTAGTCGATGTCTTCGCGCGTGATGGGCACTTCGTCGTAGGCGCGCCGGTCCCAGTTGAAGCTGCGGCGGGTGAAGTGCTCGGCCTGTTCGGCGGCGCTCGGCAGCAGCTGCGTGATGTTGGGCAGTACGTCATCGCAGGAGATCAGGGTGAGGCAGGCGCCGTCGCGGTACAGCAAGTGGTGGCGCATGGACTCCTTGGACATGGCTTCGTTGTAGCGTCCGACGGCCACCGACCGCTCCGTGCTGTCACCGTCCCGCTCCCTGATGAACTCCTTGTAGCCGCCACGGAAGCGCACCAGCACCACGCCGCGCGGCGACGGGATCATCTGGCGCACTAGGGCCGTGTCTTCCAGCGCTTTGGCGACCTGGTCGACCATCGTGTGGTCGAGGCCGCCCTGGTCGAGGCATAGGAGGAGTTCTTCGTCGAAACTCAGCAGGTCCTGGTAGATCACCAGTGCTTCGTCGCGCGCTGCCGGCTCGCCTGTGGCCAGCGGCAGCACATCGACGCCCCGGCCGGTGTAGATCTCCAGATTCGTGACCATGCCCCGGATGCGGTCCAGGTCGGACAGCTGATTCTTTGCCTTGGCCAGCAGCGCGCCGGCCTTCTCCTGATGGAAGCGCGCCAGCGCACCGGCCTGGTTCCCGAGCTCGTCGCTGTGCTCCTTGATCCAGGCCACATGGGCGTCGGCGGACGCCTTGAGCGCGTCGGCATGCTGGGTCATGGCCTTCAAACCGCCTTCGGTGGCCAGCTCCTTCCCCGTCGCGCCGCCGGCGTTCAGGCGTGGCTCCTGGCCTAGCCGCGGGGCCTCGGAATCCACCGGCGGGGGCTGGCTCATCGCCTCCTGGGTGAGGCGCATCGCGTCGATCAGCGCCGCCATTTCGCGGCCGCGCACGGCGGCGCCGTCGTGGGCCAGCTCCCAGTCCTTTTCGAAGTCGTCCGCGTGGATGCGCAGCGCGATCTGATAGCAGGGCTCCCACTCGGGGTGCGGCGCGAGCACGATAACGTGATCGTCGCCATCGGCCTTCTCGATGTTCTGAAGCAGAAGCACCAGGCCGGCGTCGACGCCGTTGTAGCTGCCGCGCGCGTCGTGACGGCCTTCGATGCGATGTCGGGCACGCCAATATTGCCCGGGCGCCGGCCCCGCGAGGCGCTCGATGGTCACGGCGCCCGCGGTCGCCCGTCGGGACATGGCGAGCCCCTTCACGAGCGCTGCTCCGTCGACGCCCCGGCGCCGGCGGCCTCCAGCTCACGGATGCGCCCGCGTAGAGTGCGCAGCGCGACATAAGCCTGTGCGGGCATCGGACTGACCTCGTCGGCCAGCGCCAGCGCGCGCTCGAGTGCGGTCGCAGGCTCGGGACCGGTCGCCGCCATCGCATCGCACGCGTAAAGGCAGCGCTGCCGACCCACGCCATGGGCCTGCAGCAGGTCGAACTCCCGGCCGGTGATGGCCACCCACTCACCATAAGCGCCCAATGTCTCCCAGCGGATGGCCGGGCCCACCGGCACGCGACGCGACAGCGCGCGGTCCAGCTGCTCGCGCAGCTCCTCGATCTCGTCTTGCATGAACTTGTGCTCGGCGAAGAGGCCCTCGGGGTCCACGCGCGCCTGCTCGGCCTGCCATCGCGGGACCACGGCCACCACGTCAAAGGTTGCTTGTGCCATCGGTCGATTTCCGTTGCTTGATGTCACTTACCATCGTCCGGCCGAGCGCCCGCAGCAAAGTTGCGGGTGTTTTCGTCTCACCCGCCGGAAGGCGCCTTGCGGCGGTGGCGCGCGTCGAACGCCGCAAGGTGCGCGCGGGCATCGGTCATGGCGAGGTCCGGATCGAGTCCGCAGCCTTCGAGCGCCATGCGCGCGGCAGCGCTGATGCCACCGTGCGTACTCAAGGTGGCGAGCTTGGCAACCACGATGAGGGCGCCAACCGCCTCGTGTGCGTCGCGCAGACTCTCGATCTCCGGTCGCCTGCGGATCCATTCGATCACTCGTGCCGCCGTCTGGGGTTCGGCGGGCGCGAGGGTGGGCGGAATGGCCAGCTGGGCAGCGTCCTGCAGGAGGTCCAGGACCGTGGGGCGATGTCGTTCTTGGCTCGTCATGGCGTAGGTTCCTGGCGGGCCGGTGCCGTTGCGCGTTGATCGTCGCTGTGCGGCGTGCCACCGAAGTTCAGCCGGTCGTAGATCTCGCGCAGAGTCGGCTCGTCGGCCGCCTCCATCTCGATCGAGGGAAACGCGACCCGGTAGAAGCGCCGCCGCTTGTCCACCAGCGAAAGGTCCGCAAAGCGCGTGCTGCCGAACACAGCGAACTCGCCGGCGGCGAAGGCGCCCAGCGCGCCCAGACGCTGCTGGCCGTCGAGCAGAAGGCCAGCCAAGGGCAGGCGGGCGCCGTCGCGCTCCCAGTCCCACGCGGTCGTGACGTAGTAACCCGTACCGAGGCCAAGGAAGATGCCTTCGACGAAGCGGACCTGCTGCTGGCGGGTCCAGACGGCCGGGCGCTGCCATGCCGGAAGAACCAGACCGAGCAGGTTGCGCTGGCCCTCCCTCAGGTGCGTGGCCGGCGCCATCGCGAGCAAATGCTCGATGTCGAAGGCGCGGCCGCATCCGGTGAGGATGGGGGAAGGAAGCGAGCCAGGCAGAGATGACCCGTTCATGCGCCAATCTCGGCGGGGTTGATCGACACGTTCGTCATAGGTCAGCCGGGCTTGGGTGAGATGTCCAGCATGCCTCGGTGTGGCCCTCGCCAAAGATGCTCGTGGATCAGCGTCCCTGCGGCTTGCCATCGCATTGGGCGACGTACTGGCGAATGACCTGCAGGTCTCGGGCGCGAAGCCTGCACCCCCTCTCCAGCCAGGACCGCAAGATCGAATGCAGCAGCGGCGACTGTGCCGCTTGCGCATGCACCCATTCGCTCTCGGCCACGGAAAGTCGGGCCAGTTCGTCCTCCAGCTTCCAGCGCTCGCGCCTGGCGCACGCCTCACCCCTCTTTGCCACCAAGGCACCCCATCCGCCCGCCGCCGCGACCATGAAGCCCATGAGGAACATCAGCCAGTGGGGAGCCTTGATGATGGCGTAGGCCAGCACCAGACCCGCGCCGGCATAAGCCGCGGCGCTCCAGATCAGCACATCGACCCCAAGAATCTTCACCGGACCCAGTGTGGCGGCGTGGTCACGCAGGGCGTTGACTTCCCTGTCCGTCAGGCACCGGTGCTGTTGAAGGGCGGCTAGTGCGTCTGCCGCTCGCGGGTCGAGCGGCGGCTCCGGCGAAGCCGCGGCGACGCGGATGTGCGCGATCATCGGGGTGAACTCCCGGCGCTAGCGCGCGCGGCATGCGGGTCGGACACCCCAGCCATCTTCAGCAGCTTGGCGACGCCACGTTTAGCGTCGCCTTTGCCCAAGTTGCGGACGTGATCGTGGAGCTCGGCGACCGCCCGCGGCGCGTCGTTACCCAAGGCGCCGATGGCATAGCCAGCTACCGGTGGCTCGCGTAGTGCGCGGCGCGCTAGCGGACTTGAGTCGGGTACCAGTCCATGCGCGTTGATCTGCGCGTCGCGCACGCGCACGGGCCTTGCCAGGTCCTCAAGCGCGACCGCGGCGGCGGCGTGGAATCGCTTGAGCGGATCGGTGTCGGGCCAGGTGCGCCAGTCAGAGGTACGCGTTACGCGTGCCGGATTGGGCTGGATCGCCTCGAACTCGCGGTGGATCCGCTCGACGAACGCGGCGACGTTGCGCAGGAGGGCATATACCTCGTCGCTCCAGTCGGGCGATCGTTCCTTGACCTCAATGCCGACGAAGTGCATTTCCGGGGATGGACATCACCCAGTCGGAGCGCTCGCCGGTGGCGTATGAGGCGACACCGGGCTTCGTGCGCCACAGCGCCAGCCAGTCATCCATCCAGTCGGGCAATGCCCCCTGACCTTCGACCCATGCGGCGAGGGCCAATGTCCACTGTCGCCGTGGGTCACGTTCGATGGTGTTCCAGGCATCCACCGTCACGAGGAAGTCGATCGAGAGACGAGGCCAGTCACCGACCGATGGCGACACCACCATCACCATGTCCGGCAGCGGCGTGGTGAGCGCGTACTTGGCAATTTCCTTGTAGTCGTCCGAACCGAGGTTGGCGAAACCGAAGCGTCGGAAAAGGTACGCGAAGAGCGCGCCATAGTTGCACGTCGTGCCGAAGTGCCGGTCCAGCAGGCCCGGGCCATACAGGCTTCCGGCTTCTGCGGTCGGGTTGGCCCAGCCGCCCATGTCGTGCGACGGAAGGTGCGTCCACGGCTGATCGGCCAGGTCCGCTAGCTTGAGCGAGAAGCGGTGCTTGCGTTGGCGCGCGTTGACTGGCGGCGGCGTGGAAGCCATCAAGTGCGTACACCGATCGAACTTGATCACGAAACCGATCTCGGCTGACCACCTCGCCGACGATCGCGATCAAGCCAGTGTGATCGCAGCGGCATCGCCTTCTTCAATATTTGGAGCGATGTCGCGACGCCGCTTCCCCGACATCTGTGGGAGTTCTGCGGCAGGATTGGCGTCTAGTGCGTTAAGGCCGGAATACACACTTTCAATGGGATACGTGTAAATAGCGCCGTCCAAGTACACGCGTGACCAGTAGATGCGATGCAGGCAGTTGAACAGTCCTTCCCAGCGATAGCGGAGAGGTCGATGGCTGTACAGGACGCGTGGGAAGATGTCGAAGGCACATGCCGCTGGCAGGAAATGATGCGGGTCATCGTCGAGAATCTCCCCCTTTCTCGCCAAGCACAGGAGTGCGAGGAAAGCATCGAGCGAGCGGAGGTTGCGAATCGCGAGCGTTCGCGAACGCTCCAGCATCGAATGGTGGAACCGCCCCAGTCGGTCAGGCTGGCCATCCATGAACAGAATCTGCCGAACTGATCTGGAAGACCTCTCCAAAAAGCCATGGAGTCGCTGCATGGGTGGTGGCTCTACAGCCAACAACTCCCAGAGCGGAAGATCTCGCCAGTAACCCAACCTGACACCACCGGCTGATCGACCAGCCACTTGGGCAATCGTGTCATCGTGTGGAAGAGCTTGGCCCTGACGCCAACGTCGATACTTGTTCGACGTCGAGGCGTCATCCCCAGTGCTATAGGGAGTGCGCCTATCAATCCGCCATTCCAGAATCTTCGGTGAGTCCGTGCCGAAGTGCGCCGCAAGTGCGCCATAGGAAACAGTACCGCGGCAACGCTTGATGGCTTTGTCGTGGTCCTTCCAGTCGTGATCCGCTGGCAATGGGGGGTGGAATCCGATGGGCATTCATCATCGTCACCCGAACACGATGCTCCTGTCACGCCTAGTCCCGCTCAGGCTGGGGTGTATCGCTTTTGCAGAAACGATCCACTTTGCGCAAAACGTCGAGGCATCCCTATGATGCGGACGTGTCCAGCCATGTCCGTGACAGTCTCGTCGATGATCCAACAGCTACCCGCGAGCCTCGATGGCTCCATGGTTCCTCAGTCCTATGACGAATTCGAACGCCGGTTGGTCCTGACGCTCGGTGCGACGGTCGGTGGTGAATCCCTCACGCGCGCGCTGGGCTATCCGTCTCAGGACGCCTTCCGGAAGGCGCATCAGCGGGGCCGGCTGCCGATCAAGACCTTTGAGCTCGTGGGACGACGCGGCCGCTTCGCTTTGGTAGTCGACATCGCTGGCTGGCTCTGGTGCCAGCGCTGCAACAAGCTCACTCAGCCCAAGGCGCAAGGAGGTGGTCACTGAACCTTTAGCCCCACCTAGGCTGCAACTACGCCAGGCGCAAAAATGAGAACGCCTCAGAGTTTCTGACACTCCAAGGCGCTCGGGACTTACAACAACGATGTGCATGTAATCCTCCGTCGGCGACCCAGTCGATGTCAAGCCCTTTCGGCACTTTGGCCGAGAAGGCTCGCCTTCCTTCGCTTTCGTCCACCGGGGCTGCAGCCGCCCCATGGGTGCTGGGCGATGCTGGAAGAAAAACGATGGACAAAATCCGAACGGCCATTCGTCTGATCCTCGGCACCTCTCTGGGCAACCGGGAGATCGGACGACAACTCGACACCGCCTACAACACGATTCGCCGGTACCGGCAAGTCATCAACGATTGCAAGCTTGAACAAGAAACCTTGCAGGCCATGGAGGATCCGGCCCTCCAAGCAATCTTCAACAAACGTGTTGGGAAGTTCGCTGGTAACCGCCTGCCAGATTGGGCATACATACACCGAGAACTGCAGCGAAAAGGCGTGACACGAACGCTCCTGTGGTTCGAATACCACGAGGAAGACCCCGAGACGGCGTATGGTCTAAGCAGGTTCAACCAGCTTTACGCCGCTTGGGCAGGCAAGCAGGCGTTATCCATGCGGCAGCGGCACGAGCCGGGAGAGCGAGGCTGGGTCGACTTTTCTGGGACGAAGATGGCGTGGGTCGATCCGGCAACGGGTGAACACCATGACGCCGAAATTTTCGTTTCCGCCGCCGGTGTCTCTGGCCTGCTGTTCGCTTACGCAGTTCCATCGCAGCGCCAAGAACATTGGATATATGCACACGCGGAATGGTACGAAGCGCTGGGCGGCGTGCCAAAAATCACTGTCTCCGACAACCTGAAGTCCGCCGTCCTCAAACCAGGGCGCGACCACATCCTGAACCCTGCGTACAAGGACATGGCTGACCACTACGGCACCGTCATCCTGCCGGCGCGATCGCGACGCCCCAAGGACAAGCCCAAGGCGGAAGGCAGTGTCCTGGTCTTCCTGCGGTGGGGCATCGCGCGATTGCGCAACCGGGTGTTCCACTCCCTAGCGGAACTCAACGCGGCCATCGCCGAATGCGTGGACATCATCAATAACCGCGTCATGCGCCGCTACCAACAATGCCGGCGCCAACGCTTCGAATTGATCGACAAACCGGCGTTGCTTCCGTTGCCGTCACGGTACGAATACGGCGAGTGGGTCGGTCCTCAGCGCGTGCCGCCGGACTACCACGTCGCTGTGATGGGGCACTTTTACTCGGTGCCCTACCGGCTTGTGCAACAGGAAGTTCATGCACGCTGCACGGCGACGGTCGTTGAAATTTTCTGCGGACGCGGACGGATAGCGTCACATGTTCGATCCGAGGTGACGGGCGGCAAGACCACAGATCGCGCGCACATGCCAGAACATCATCTTGCGTGGGCCGACCACACGCCAGAGCGATATCTGCAATGGGCACTCGGAGCGGGGGCACCGGCGTTGGCCGTTACGGAGCGGCTGCTTGGGGACGTTCGTCATCCAGCGGCGGCCCTCAATGCTTGCGCGACCCTGCAGAAGCTTTCGCGAACCTATGGACGGGAACGGTTCCTTGCCGCCTGCGGCAAGGCACTAGAGATCCAGTCCCCAACGGTCAAAAGCATCCGATCCATCCTGCAGAACAAGCTCGAAGGCCGTATCGACGGCAACGCCACGCGGCAGTGCGTGCCATCGCATGAGAATGTGCGTGGTGCGTCCTACTATCAAGACGGGGATCCGAATCATGTTGGTTAATCAGACACGCCAAGCGCTCCAAGCCCTGCGCCTACCCGGTATGGCCCAAGCCTACGAGAACCAGCTCGCCAATACGCACCTGCAGTCGCTGGGCTTTGACGACCGGCTCGGCCTGATGGTTGACGCCGAGATCACGCAGCGCGAGAACCGCCGAGTCGACCGCTTGTTGAAATCAGCGAAGCTCAAATTCCCCAACGCGTGCCCGGAAGACATCGACTTTTCGACCAAACGTGGCATCGACAAGCGGCAGGTAATGGACTTGTTGAACTGTCAGTGGATCGAGCGCGGCCAGCACGTGATGATCACTGGGGCCTCCGGTACCGGCAAAACGTGGCTTGGATGCGCCTTTGGGCGTGAGGCAGCCCGCAAAGGCTACTCTGTGGCGTACCATCGTTTTCCAGACTTGCTTGAAGCTGCACACGTGGCCCATGCCGATGGCAGTTTGCCCGCACTGCGGACCCGGCTCGCTAAGGCACGGCTCCTGATTCTGGACGACTGGGGCATTTCTCCCATGACGGATCAGGGACGGCAACATCTGCTTGAAATCATCGACGATCGTGTTCCTGGCGGCTCGGTGCTGACTACTTCGCAGATGCCGACCAGTCATTGGCATGATTATCTGGGCGAACCGGCGGTCGCTGACGCCATCTTGGATCGTCTTCTCCATAACAAGCACGCCATTGAGCTCAAGGGTGAATCCCTGCGCAGGAAGGCATCCCCGCAGGCCTGAGCTGATCGCCACTCCGGCAAACACCGAGAACCGGCTGGTGTGATCACATCGCCGATCCGCATCAACCTTCCATGCCCCGGCGGGGTATGGAAGGCTGATTAGCGACGCAATGCGGATGGACGTGTGCGAAGTCTCCCGATGAGTGGCGTCTTGATCGTGTTCTCAATCTGCACGCCATGTATGACATGCTTGTTGGCGCGCGGTGTCACGTTGACCGCTTCCATCATGTACAAAGCCACCATCACCAAAGAGAAGCCGAGCCTCAGCTGTGAGGGCTCGCCGAATCGATCGGCTGACTTCGGCCAAGGCTGTGTGAAAACGCCGAGCCGCTCTCGGACACGTGCCGCGTACGCGAATTCTGATCGGCTTGCGAGCGCGAACTGCTCAGAATTCAACCCAGGGACGCCAATTTGTTCAACTATCGATCAGCTCAAAACGCGCGCCAGCGTTTTCACACAGCCTCGGCCAGAAGTGGACGCGTGGCCCCCGGCGCAGCGCGTGTGGGATCAACTAAGTCGCGCCACCAACGGTGCCCAGGTTCGCGGCCGAAACGTGCATTCGTTAATGCGCGCAAGATTTCTCAGAAAGCATTTCGCGAGATTGAGGCCGAAGGTGGTAGACATTTCGCAAGATTTTCTTCGGCACGTTGATCTCTCCCAAAAACTACGCGTTTCTTCACGTGCCGGTAGTCTCGGTGCTGCAGATCGATTCGGCGCGAAAAGGCGGTGCGGCCGCCGCCCAGCCGTGCCCCAGCCAGGCCGTAACGGAGTCTAGAGCCAGCTTCGCAAGCGCTTGAGCAGCCGCGCCAGCCAGCGCTGAGGCTTCGGGGCGCTCGCCTGCGAACCGCTGGACGGTAGCGCTTGCTGCAACTGCGCGAAGAAATCCTCCCGGTCCACCCGGTCCCGCTCGATGACCTCGGCAACCTCCTCGTCGTCCATGCCGTAGGACGGGATCACGCGGTTGTTTCGGATCCAGTAATGCGATCGGCACGCAAACTTCCAGTTGCCGATCGAGGGGTGCAGCGACACGCGCCCACCATGGCGATCCAGTCGCCAGCGTGCTGGGTTCAAGGGCGTGATCACATCCTCGCCGCAGCCACAACAACACTTGTGCGCGGCCAGCTGGCATTCTTCGCTGATGTAAAGGACGCCTTCCTCCAGTATCCGGGGGAACTCGTCCAAATATCGCGGGGTCAGCTCGATGATCTTCATTTCGGGGTCGATCCGCGCAGTACCAGTTCATTCCAACTGGACACGTACTTGATGATGTCCGGGTGCTCATCGGCGGCGTAGAAGCCCAGATACTGCTTGAATCGGATCACCGCTAGCATGGCATTGATCGCATTGATCTCGAGCACCTGGATATTGTTGTACACCGCATCCTCCGAATCGTCAGCGGTCGGCAACTCGTCGACCAGATGCGCTGTGTCCGGCGTGACCAGCGTCACCCGCGCCCGGGCGATGAGCGCCGCCACGTCCGCGCGCTTGTCCACGCCGATTCCCACATCAATGAACGGGATGCACTGCTCCACCAGGAAGCGCGCGATGACTCCTCGCGAGGGCCCGTGGTCCACGGCGATGAAAACAAAGTCCGCCCCGGCCAGCTCGGCCACGTTATCGGCGTCGATACGCTGCGGGTAGCCCGTGACGCCGGTGCGCATGGCGGCGTAGCACGACGCGAACCAACGTGCCTTGTAGTGGCCGGCGCAGGCATCCTCCCGGCGCATCGCTCCCGGCATCCGAAAAGCGTTCTTGGGTTCGATAACGTCATGATCGTACAGATCGATGCGCTCGATTTCTTCCTTGGCCAAGGCATCGAGCAGGTAACTGCCGGTGCCGCCCACGCCCACGATGCACACCCGCCGCAGGCGCAGCTTGTCGGTGACTGCGTCCAGGCCGCCCTGTGCGATAGCGTCGTTAGCGTAGCGGAAGACTGAGGGCACCTCCCGGCGGCGGTACGAGCCCACCGAGGTAGCGCTAACGGCCGGATCGATGTCCCGAGCATGCCGGGACAGCTTGCGGATGTAGTGCGTGACCTTGTTGTAGTGGTTGTCGAAGAAGTCGCCGATGGGATCGGGTTTGTTCGAAAAGCGCATCTGCACCGAGCGGCCTGCAACCGTTTGTGCCCCCATCTCCGAGACCAGTGGGCCCCCCAGCGACGTACCGTCCGCCCTGTGCGGCATCGACCCGGTAAACCAGCACTGGTGATCGTTGTCGAGCTGCGGGACACCATCGACGTTGCGGTAAGGGCAGATCAAGGCTCCCCACGCGATTTCCCGGGCCGACGTCACGTAGGGGATGCGATCAACGATGAGGTAACCACCATCGATGGTTACCTGATAGCGTTCGTCCACCAGCCGCTGGATGTGCGGATCAGGAGCGGTTGGATTTGCCGGCATCGAAGTGCATCCCGTTCTGGAGTTCGACACTTTGGCCCGCCTTGAGCGTTCCACCCTCGTTGCCGTGACGCCAATCAACGTCGAACAGGCTCGGATCCTGGCCGGCGGTATCGATGCCGTCCAGGCGCAGGACGTCCTCGAAGCTGATGGTCGGGCCCGGAACCTTGTAGGTGCGGGTGTTGATCTTGATGGTGAAATCCTTATCGTCTAGCGGCCTCTTGTCTTGGGTGTTCATGGACAATCCTCGCAAAGTGGGTGGATCGGGACTGGTTGCACCCCAGCGGTGGGCGCGTTGAAAGGTTGCTTGCGGCGTGCCATAATCGTTGCCTGTTTCAGGCCACACCTACGGTAAAACACTATGTCATTAACAATCTATAGAGTTTTGACTATCCGCACTTGGTGTGGTCCAGATTGTACCACACTCGAACTCCCTACTGTCAAGTCCCGTCGTGGCTGAGTCAGCGTTTGGCGTGGTCCTGCGCGAATTACGGGAAGGCCGACAGCTTTCCCTGCGGGACTTGGGCACGCTGGCCGAGGTTGACCACGCGTACATCGCCAAGATCGAGCGCGGGGATAAGGAGCCGCCGCCGGAGGAAACCTTTACCCGGTTGGTCCGGCACCTTAAGGCGACCGCGCATCAAGTCGCGTTGCTGCGCTTCTTGCGTACGAGCAATGCCATCGATCCTGCCTTGGCGCTCTATGCGCTGACCGACAACGAGGCGACGCCGGACATCCTGGCGATCGCCGCCACCGTTGTGCATCGCGGGGCGGCTCGCCCGTCCCCCGCCGACTTGATTGATCGCGCCCGCCGGGCGAAGCGGATCATGGAAGGCCAGTGACCGAGTTCGAGGCCGAGCAAAAGGCGCGGTGTTTCGTCCGGGATGCCGGGATCGCTGCGGTCCCGGTCGACTTGGGCCTGTATTTGACCAAGGTCGCTGGCAAGGTCTCGCTAGATGCGCTCGACCTGGGAGAAGCCGGGTACACGATGGTCACGGGCGCTGGGCCGTTGATCACGATCAATGAAATGGATCGCGCCACTCGCCGGCGCTTTACCGTGTGCCACGAAATCGGCCACTTGGTCTTAGGCCTGCCTTCCGAGCACGGCCATGGTCCTGACTGGAGCTATGCGAAGCGATCGCCCAACGAGGTTTGCTGTGACGTGTTCGCAGCCGAATTGCTCTTGCCGGTCGCTTTTTTCGCCACGCTGGCCCGCGGCATGGCGCCCGACTTCGACGCGGTTGACGAATTGCGGTGGAAGTTCTTCGCCTCTCGCGAGGCCACCGCCTCGCGCCTGGCCGCCACTTCTCGTCTGGCCTGCGCCTACGTGTTGAGCGAAGGCGGCAAGGTGCGCCATATGGTTCGGTCGCCCGCGCTTCGTGACGCCCACGGCTGGGTTTCCAGCGGCACGCCCCTGCCCACGGGCTCGGTGGCGGCCGCGTTGCGCAGCGGTAGAGGCCGAACCGGGTCGGACACTTACAGCGGCGATGCGTGGTTCGAAGGCTGGCAGGACGTGGAGCTGAGCGAATCGAGCATCTTCATCCCCGAGTACGACCAGACCCTGACCTTGCTGCACTGCACGGACCAAGACGAGCTGGACGACTTGCCGCGCGCTGGCATCCCCGACCGCGTGGGCAACGACGAGGACGATGCGTTGCTCAAGCCACTGGATGGCTACCCGGGGTGGTCCGGAAGCGGACGGCGCTGAGGCACGTGTGCACTCTGGCCCAGTTAGGGAGTCCGTGATATCCGCTCTGCTTTGACTCTGGCTGATGGTTCTTGCGCGGCGGATGCGTGAGTTGCT
Source organism: Rhodanobacter sp. FW106-PBR-R2A-1-15 (assembly GCF_058789735.1). NCBI lineage: Bacteria > Pseudomonadati > Pseudomonadota > Gammaproteobacteria > Lysobacterales > Rhodanobacteraceae > Rhodanobacter > Rhodanobacter sp. FW106-PBR-R2A-1-15. Next base: position 232,976 of record NZ_JBYTEM010000002.1, read on the forward strand.
GAGATTTTCCGGGCTTAGATCAGCTTTACACCCAGCCGGTCATCTTGAGAGCGATCTCATGGATCGCTTTGGACCGGGCTTCGAGGAATGCCTTGAAATCGTCTTGCAGAGCGGCTTCGATGGGGTGGCTCTGACAGCACACTGGATCACCGCCCATCCCCGGACTCGCCGAATGTCATGACCGCGCCGGCTCCGAGCGGGAAGCCAACGCAAGCAGGCGTCGTCGTGGTACCGCAGACATGCGGTGGAACGCGACGATGAGCATGGCCAGATCATCGTCATCGGCAAAGAAATAGGAGACGGGCAGATCCAGCACCTGGCCTAACCGAAGGAGTGTGCCGGTATCAGGGGTGTGCTTGCCTCGCTCGTACTGGTTGACTCGCGGCGAGGCGACGGACGGATCCATGCCGGCCTGCACGCCCAGCTCACGCTGCGACAGGCCAGCTTCCAGTCTGGCCGCCCGCAGGCGCGCTGCGACGACCGCCTCCTTTTTGCCTCCGCGTGCCACTCGTCGATCCGTTCCCGCTGCGACCCACTGCAGCTTCGGCGGCGACGGTTTGCCTGCATACTAAGAGTTCCTTAATATCGCCGATCCGCATCCCGATGGCATGGACGGCCGCAACTCAACCTTCAGCAGGTGTGTAGTGAATTCGAGTGACCTGACCGCCAACCTCTATTTCTCGGCGGCCGTACGCGTGGCCGCCGACGTTTCGCTGACGAGGCTCCTCCCTCTGGATGCGCTGCGCCTGCCGCTGGCACCGCACGACCACTATTCGCAGCGCGTTCTCCTCGCCCTGCAGGCCTTGGGCGTCATCGAGCCGGAGCTTTCGCCATCTCACGCCGACGACTGGCTACTGGCGCGCGATTGGACGCGCTACAGCTTCGACAGCGTGGCGTGGCGGATCCGCTGGACACCGCGGGACTGCTCGCGCCAGCACGATGTCGTGAGGACGCTCTTCAAGGACATCGAGCCCACTGAAGATGCCATGCAGGCCTTGCTGGCCCTTTGGGAAGACCTCGCGCTCGCCGAAGCGATCCAGTACGCCCAGTGGACCTTGGCGAAGTCAGGTTACAACCCGGCGTGGGCGAGCCTGGCGACGGACGGTTTGCGCCAAGCGCTGACGCAACACAGCGTGAACCAGGTGATGTATCTGACACACTTGGCGATGCGCTCGTTAGCGACCACCCACCAGCAAGGTGGCACAGAAGCGACGCGACTGGGGAAGGTGTTCGCCTGTGCCGTGACCAACTTCGCCCAGCGTGCGACCGTAGAACACTGGACGATCCGCGGCATGGTGCGGCCGACCGAACTTCCCATGAGCACGCTGGCGACTATCTTCGCGCACGAAGTCACGCGGCTGGATGATGAGTACCTGACACTGCCTCCTTCTTTGGCGGCATTGTCGACAGCCATAACTCGCCACCGAACCATTCATTGAACCGTGGCTGGGCTACGTTGCCCATGGCTTCGTCACCTGGCGACATCAGCAGGCTAAGCATGACGACGAGCTCGATCATCGAACCCGACTCTGACTGACCAGCATGCCGATCGCCCAGGCGAGGTTGTCGTTGACGAACTGGCTGGTTGACAACCAGGTTTTTTTGCACAACTATGCACGGGGACAACTCCGGTAATCTGCATAGATTGAGGGCGCAATGGCTAACGCACCGCACGAGTTCAACCCGGCATTGACCGAATACCGACTCCGCATCGTTGCGGAGGCCTTGCTCGAGGTGCTCTACGATACCGAGCTCGAACTCGCAGGCCCGCTCGACGATGGCTACACCCGTGGGACAGCCACCTTTGGCCGGCAGCGCAATGCCCTGATCCATTTGTGCAACAGCGCGCGGCACTCATGGCTCAAGCTGACCCATCCGGGTATGGATGTGACGTTCGAGATCGGTGGCGTGCCATGTAGGTTCTTTTCCGACGACCCGGCCAACCCGCGCAAGCCGGGCTTCTTCCGTCGGAACGACTCCGATCAGCTCTTCGACATCGAAATCGACGCCCCGCTGATGTTTCGCTTCATCGTGGCCAAGGCGCAGCACAACGATGAAGAAGCCGAAGTTTTCTTCATCGGCTATGACGTAAATCAGAACGAGTCGTTCCGCTGGCAGTACTCGCGCAGCACGCCCGCCTTGTCGAGCGTCGACGAGAGCCGACCCGCCGAAGTTCCGTTGCCGAGTCCGGCGACGATGGTGCGTCCGAAGAAACCCGACGAAAATACCGGCAACAATCGCGCCGTGGGTGACGACGACGATGCGCAAGGGTGATGCATGTCTGAGTCCGCAACCGTCCATGGGGCCAATATCCGGCTAGCACGCTTGTTCCATGGCATGACCTTGGAAGACGTCGCTGCACGTCTGGACAAGACACGTCAGTACGTTCACAAGATCGAAACCGAGCAGATTTTGCCGCCACTGGATACCTTGGCGGCGATCGCCGAACTGACGCAGGTCGAACCTGCGTTTTTTGTTACTCCTTCCCCCGCGCCTGTGGCGGAGGAGCAGTGCCACTTCCGCAAGCACTTCACCACACGCTCGGCGATCAAGCATGTGGCCCTGGCAAAAGGCGAGATGTTTCGCCGGCTCGTGGCGAGGTTGGAGGAGAAACTGGAATTGCCTCCCCCGAACATTCCCCAGCATGACGTGCACTCGCTGATTGAGATCGAGCGGGCAGCGGAAGCTTGTCGCTCGCACTGGGAGCTGGGCTTCGGTCCGATCCAGAGCATGGTCCGGGTGGCAGAACTTGCCGGAGCCGTCGTCACCTCGTTCAAGGGCGTTTCTCGCGAGGTAGATGCATACTCGATCAGCGCGGCGCGCCCCATCATCGTGGTGAACAGCGAAGAGGCCTCAGCCTGTCGCCTCCGGTTCGACGTCGCCCATGAACTGGGACACTTGGTGCTGCATGTCGGCTTGACGACAGGTGATCGCAAGACCGAAGGCGAGGCCAACCGTTTTGCCGGCGCTTTCCTCCTGCCACGATCGAGCTTCGTGAAGGAGTTCCCGCGGTTGCGTGGTACCTACCTGAACTGGCAGGGCCTTTCCGAGATGAAGCTCCGGTGGAAGGTCAGCAAGGCGGCATTGTTGTATCGGGCACGCCAGCTCGCATTGATTTCGGAAGACCAGTACCGCACAGGCGTTATCCGGCTCAATCGTGGTGGCGAAGCCAAGGTCGAGCGTGAAGACGCGCTGATCGCTGCGGAAACTCCCGAGCTGTTTGCGCAGGCCGTTCGACTGGACATGGAGTATCAGCGAGTTGACTTGGTCGCGTATTCCAGGTTATTCGCCGTCAAGCCGCCCGTGCTCGCAGAGTTTCTAGGAGAGCAGTCGGTCCCCGTTGGCGATAAGTCTCTGCCTCAAGCGGACAATGTCATTTCGCTAGCCGAACGCCGTAAGGTCGTAAGGTCGTTGGTCTAGATGTGGGGTGTCGCTGCAGGTAGCTTGCTGGTCGTACGTTGCGCTCCCCTCGGTGATCAGATCAAGAGCGTTGGTCCAGGTATATGCCAGGATCACACACATGGCCTTCATTCAGGCACCGCGGACGGTAGTTGAATCGTGAACGGACGGTCTTGGCCGATTCCGGCATTAGATAATGCTGATCACGATGCCGGCGTGCTGATCACGGGCTATTGGTTCGGGTGATCAACTTCATCGGTGTCCCCA